>NZ_JADPKH010000113.1:0-534 GCF_023073835.1 Bradyrhizobium sp. 153
TGAAGACTTAGGCGTATGACTGACCATATGCCTATGCCGAAGGTTTCCCGACTTGAAGTCGTCTCGACGGGCGCTCGACGCCGTTGGACATTGGAAGAAAAGCAGCGGATCGTCACCGAGAGCTATGGCGGGCCACGTCTGGTGTCGGTGACGGCGCGACGCAACGGGCTGTCGACAAGCCAATTGTTCACGTGGCGCCGGTTGGCGCGCGACGGCAAGTTGAGCGGGGATGCCGCGCCGGCGCTTGTTCCGGTTGAGATCACGCCTGCGGCGGCTCCGATCTCGAGTGACGCGCCACAACCGGTGTCTTCATCGCCTGCGCAACGTGTAAGGGCCGGCATTATCGAGATCGACCTTGGCGGCGGCTGTCGCGTGCGCGTTGACCGGGACGTAGACACCTAGGCGCTGCAGCGGGTTCTTGAAATTTTGAGACGACGATGATCCCGATCCCGAGCGGCGTCAGGGTCTGGATCGCCACTGGCCACACCGATATGCGTCGCGGCATGCAAAGCCTGGCGCTTGCGGTCCAGGAGA
>NZ_JADPKH010000006.1:0-133984 GCF_023073835.1 Bradyrhizobium sp. 153
ATCGGGGCATTCCTTGAATCATCGCAAAGTCCTTCTCGCAAAAGAACTTTCGCTGATTCGCGCCCCGATGCGCCTCAATACTGTGAGAAATGCGGGCTAGCTAATCTGGACCCCGACTTGTCGCTCGCCATTGCCTCAGTCGACGTTTCAAGCTAGCGACAGGCCGCCCGGGCGGGAACTCGATAGAGCCCTCGGGCGACACTTTGCCAATCCGGGAGCCGACCGTGATCATCACCCGCCGCGCCTTCACAACGATGCTGTCGCTGACCGGGCTTGCCGCGCTCGCCGGGTTCTCGCCGCTGCGGTTGGTGTCCGAGGCCATGGCCCAGTCCGCCGCTGATGTGGCGAAGCCCGTGTCGCTTCCCGACATGGCGCTCGGCCCGAACGATGCCGCGGTCACCATCATCGAATACGCCTCGATGACCTGCCCGCATTGCGCGGCCTTCAACGAGCAGGTGTTCCCCAAGATCAAGAAGGAATACATCGACACCGGCAAGGTGCGTTACATCTTCCGCGAGTTCCCACTCGACATCAAAGCCGCCGCAGGCTCGATGCTGTCGCGCTGCATCGCCAATGGCGACGCGCCGAAATATTTTGCGGTCACGGACATGCTGTTCCGCCAGCAGAACGACTGGATGGTGAAGAACACCACCGAGACCCTGACACGGATCGGCAAGCAGGCCGGCCTCACCCAGCAGCAGGTCGAGGCCTGCCTGAAGGACCAGGCGCTGCTCGACAAGATCGCCGCCGACCAGAAATACGCCAGCGACGTTCTGAAGGTGGATTCGACGCCGACGTTCTTCATCAACGGCGAGAAGATCAAGGGCGAGGCCTCATTCGAGGAGTTCGCCAAGAAGATCAATGCGCTGCTGAAGAGTTGATTCGCACGCCACAATTCTGATTCGCGCATCTAAAGCCGTATCATTCCTGGCATAAATCCCTTGGGAAAAGCGGCTTTCGCCGGTTGCCCTCGCGGCGCACCGCGGCCATTGTCCGCCGCACGAGCCGCCTCGCGCGACTCGCCCAGACAGCGACAATGCCTTCCATGGTATTGTCCCGGCAGGGGATTCGCGCCTGCCAACAGAGATGCGTGTTTATGAAAATCACCCGCCTGCGCCTTCACGGCTTCAAGTCCTTCGTTGAGCCCACGGACTTCGTTATCGAGCCCGGCCTGACCGGCGTGGTCGGCCCCAACGGCTGCGGCAAGTCGAATCTGGTCGAGGCGCTGCGCTGGGCGATGGGCGAGACATCATACAAGTCGCTGCGCGCCGCCGACATGGACGCCGTGATCTTCGCCGGCTCCGGCAACCGCCCGGCGCGCAACCACGCCGAAGTGACGATGACGATCGACAATGCCGACCGCACCGCGCCGGCGGCGATGAACGACAGCCAGCTTCTCGAAATCTCCCGGCGCATCGAGCGTGAGGCCGGCTCGGTCTATCGCATCAACGGCCGCGACGTGCGCGCTCGCGACGTGCAGATCCTATTCGCCGACGCCGCCACCGGTGCGCGCTCGCCGGCGCTCGTCCACCAGGGCAAGATCGGCGAAATCATCCAGGCCAAGCCCGAGCAGCGCCGCCGCGTGCTGGAAGACGCCGCCGGCGTCGCCGGTCTGCACGCCCGCCGTCACGAGGCCGAACTGCGGCTGAAGGCGGCCGAAACCAACCTCACCCGCGTCGAGGACGTGATCGGCCAGCTCTCCGGCCAGATGGAAGGCCTGAAGAAGCAGGCCCGCCAGGCGGTGCGCTACCGCGAGGTCGCGGCCAAGGTGCGCAAGGCCGAGGCCACGCTGTATCACCTGCGCTGGCTCGGCGCCCATGCCGACGTCAACGAGTCCGGGCAGACGCACGATCTCGCGGTCCGCGAGATGGCCGAGCGCACCCAGCACCAGGCCGAAGCCGCCCGCATCCAGGCCATCCGCGCCGCCGAGATGCCGGCGCTGCGCGATGCGGAAGCGCGCGCCGCGGCCGGGCTGCAGCGCCTCACCAATGCCCGCGAGCAGCTCGACCGTGAGGAAGAACGTGCCAAGGAGCGCGTCGCCGAGCTCGAACGCCGTCTCGCCCAGTTCGAGGGCGACATCTCGCGCGCCCAGCAGCAGACCATGGACGCCGACGTGGCGCTGCAGCGGCTCGACGCCGAAGACGCCGAGCTGAAGGAAGAGATCAAGTCGCGCGTCGAGAAGCGCTCCGGTGTCGACGAGCGCGTCGCGGAAGCCGAGGCGGTGCTGACCGAAACCGAGCAGCGCTTCGCCGAACTCACCACCGCGCTCGCCGACCTCACCGCCAAGCGCAACCAGTTAGAGGCCAACGTCCGCACCCATCGCGACAAGCTCGCCCGGCTCGACCAGGAGATCGCGAATGTCGCGGCGGAAGAGCAGAAGCTTGCGCAGGAGACCGGCGGCTTCGGCGATCTCGACGAGCTGACCGCTCTGGTCGAGATCGCAGAGCAGACGCTGGCCGCTTCGGAAGCCGCAGCGCAGGCAAGCGAAGCCGCGCATGTCGCCGCGCGCCAGACGCTGGAATCCTCGCGCTCGCCGCTGGTCGAAGCCGACAAGCGCGTGCAGCGGCTCGAGACCGAGGCGCGCACGATCTCCAAGATCGTCAACGGCGAGACCAAGAACCTGTGGCCGCCGATCATCGACGGCATCACCGTCGACAAGGGATTTGAAAAGGCGATCGGCGCCGCGCTCGGCGACGATCTCGACGCGCCGGTCGATCCCTCGGCGCCGATGCGCTGGACCAATGCCGGCGTCACCGACGGCGATCCGGAGCTGCCCGAAGGCGTCGTTCCGCTCGCCAACCACGTGCAGGCGCCGGCTGAGCTGGCCCGCCGCCTGGCGCAGATCGGCGTGGTGCCGCGCGAGCGCGGCGCCGAGCTGGTCTCGCAGCTCAAGACCGGCCAGCGGCTGGTCTCGCCCGAGGGCGATGTCTGGCGCTGGGACGGCTTTGTCGCCGCAGCTCATGCCCCGACGGGTGCCGCGCGGCGCCTCGCGGAGCGCGCCCGCCTTGTCGACATCGAGAACGAGCTGGAGCAGGCCCGCATCGACGCGCAGATCAAGCGCCAGGCGCTCGAGAATGCCGAGTCCGAGTTGCAGATGGCGGCCAGCACCGAAGGCGCCAGCCGCGAAGCCTGGCGTGCCGCGCAGCGCGAGCTCAACGTCGCGCGCGAGCGCCATGCCACCGCCGAGCGCGAGATCAGCCGCCATGCCGCGCGCAAGGCGACGCTGTCGGAAGCGCACAGCCGCCTCGCCGCCGACCGCGCCGAGGCCGAGGCCGCTTACGAATACGCCGAAGCCGGCATCGGCGAGCTGCCGTCGAGCGAGGACACCGAGACCCGTCTCGCCGCCGTCCGCAGCGACATCGAGGGGCATCGCCGCATGGCCGCCCAGGTCCGCGCCGAGGCGCAGGCACTGGCGCGCGAAGCCGAGCTCGCCGACCGCCGCGTGCAGGCGATCCTCGCCGAACGCACCGAGTGGCAGAACCGCAAGGAGAGCGCGGCCTCCCACATCGACACCATCCAGGCCCGCATCGCCGAACTGACGATCGAGCGCGGCGAGCTCGAAAACGCACCGGCATTGTTCGCCGAGAAGCGCAGCGCGCTAATCACCGAAATCGAATACGCCGAGAACGACCGCCGCATGGCTGCCGACGCGCTCGCCGCCGCCGAAACCGCAATGGCGGAGACCGACCGCGTCGCGAAGCTGACGTTAGAGGCGCTCTCCAGCGCCCGCGAGGCCACCGCGCGCGCCGAGGAGCGCATGGAAGGCGCGCGGCGCCGGCTCGAGGACATCGAGCGCGAGATCCGCGACATGCTCGAAGTCGAGCCGCAGGCCGTCGCCGGCCTCGCCGAGATCGAGCCCGGTGCCGAGCTGCCGCCGCTGCACGACATCGAGGAAGAGCTCGAAAAGATGCGCCGCGACCGCGAGCGCCTCGGCGCAGTCAACCTGCGCGCCGAGGAAGAGCTGCGCGAGGTCGAGACCCAGCACACCGGCCTCGTCACCGAGCGTGACGACCTGGTTGAGGCCATCAAGCGGCTGCGCCAGGGCATCCAGAGCCTCAACAAGGAGGCGCGCGAGCGGCTCCTGACCTCGTTCGAGGTCGTCAACAGCCACTTCAAGCGCCTGTTCGTCGAACTGTTCGGCGGCGGCGAGGCCGCACTGCATCTGATCGAGAGCGACGACCCGCTCGAAGCCGGTCTCGAAATCATCGCCAAGCCGCCGGGCAAGAAGCCGCAGACGCTGTCGCTGCTCTCGGGCGGTGAACAGGCGCTGACGGCGATGGCGCTGATCTTCGCGGTGTTCCTCACCAATCCCTCGCCGATCTGCGTGCTGGACGAAGTCGACGCGCCGCTCGACGACCACAATGTCGAGCGCTACTGCAACCTGTTGCACGAGATGACCGGCTCGACCGACACCCGCTTCATCATCATCACGCACAACCCGATCACGATGGCGCGCATGAACCGGCTGTTCGGCGTCACCATGGCCGAGCGTGGCGTCTCGCAGCTGGTGTCGGTGAGCCTGCAAGAGGCGGTGGATATTCTCGACCAGAACGTGGCGTGACGCGCGATCCCTCCATACCCATTGACGTCATCATCCGCGCAGGCGGATGATCCAGTACGCCGCGGCTTCTCGGTTTGACGGCACCTGTCTCGGAGTACTGGATGCCCCGCCTACGCGGGGCATGACCGCGGATGATAATCTCACCCACCCTCCCCGCTGAACTCAAGGCGGCCCTCGATGCCAGGCTCCAGGGCGTTTCGCGCACCGAGGCAGCACAGCGCTCGCAAAAGATATCCAACGCCTATCGCTCAGGCGGCGGCTCGGGCACGATCAAGTCGGAAGCCGATGCCCTTGCCTACGCGCTGGCGCGCATGCCGGCAACTTACGCGGCGGTGGCCGCAAGCCTGAATGCGCTGACCGCGATCGCACCGGCCCTCGCTCCGGAAAGCCTGCTCGACATCGGCGCAGGCCCGGGCACCGCGAGCTGGGCCGCCGCAGAGGCGTTTGCCTCGCTTCAGGATTTTACCCTGCTCGATGCCAACGCCACCCTAAGCCGGCTCGCGCTCGAACTGGCGCGCGACAGCTCGCGCCTGGCGGACTGCCGCTATCTGCCGGGCGACGCAGGCGCGAACCTCGCCGAGGTCTCGCAAGCCGATCTCGTCGTTGCGAGCTACGTCATCGGCGAGCTCAACGAAGGCGACCAGCGCAAGCTCGCGGCGGCCATGTGGACCAAAGCGCGGCACGCGCTGGTGGTGATCGAGCCCGGCACGCCCGCCGGCTACACGCGCATTCTCGCGCTGCGCCAGCAACTGATCGCGGCAGGCGCCTACGTCGCCGCACCCTGTCCGCACGACAAGCCGTGCCCGCTCATCGCGCCCGATTGGTGCCATTTCAGCCAGCGCCTGCCGCGCTCGCAGGCGCACCGCCAGATCAAGGGCGCCGAGGTGCCGTTCGAAGACGAGCGCTTCATCTACGTCGCGCTGACCCGCACGCCGCCTGCGCCGCGCGCCTCGCGCGTGCTGGCGCCACCGGACATCGGCAAGGCCGAGATCACGGCAAAGCTCTGCACCGAGACTGGGGTCGCGCTGACGAAAGTCCCACGACGCGACAAACCCGCCTATTCGCAGGCCCGGCGCTGGCGCTGGGGCGATGCGATCATGTCCGAAAGTTAACCTCGATCGCCCCTCTGGCCTTGAACTCGGATGGTTCCTCATCCGACCAAGCCTTACCTCCCCGCGCCGGGGCTCTCGCCCTGCGCCAATTTGGTCTAGGCTGCGCCCGCCTTCTTCCCCTCTCCAGGAGTTCTCCATGTCGACCGGCTGGATCGTTCTCGGCGTCATCGTCGTCCTCGTGCTGCTCGCCTTCAGCGCCTACAACCGCCTGGTGGCGCTGAGCCAGCGCGTCGGCCAGGCCTTTGCCGACATCGACGTGCAGCTCAAGCAACGGCACGACCTGATCCCGAACCTGGTCGAGACCGTGAAGGGCTACGCCTCGCACGAGCGCGGCACGCTCGACGACGTCATCAAGGCGCGCAATTCAGCGATGTCGGCGCAGGGACCGGCGCAGGTATCCGCGGCCGAGAACCAGCTCTCCGGCGCACTCGGCCGGCTGATCGCGCTGTCGGAGGCCTATCCCGACCTCAAGGCAAACGCAAATTTCCAGCAGCTCGCCAGCGAGCTCTCCGACCTCGAGAACAAGATCGCGGCGAGTCGACGCTTCTTCAACAACGCCGTCCAGGAATACAACACCGGCATCCAGCAGATGCCCGCCGCTTTGTTCGCCGGCATGTTCGGCTTCACCCGGAAGGAGTTCTTCGATCTCGGCGCCAGCCGCACCGAAGTCGAAATCGCGCCGCAAGTGAAGTTCTGATTGTCTAACATGTCCATTGCTTTTCTCCGTCATTCCGGGGCGTCGCAAAGCGACGAACTATGGTGCGCTGTTGCGCACCTGAGAATCTCGAGGTTCCGGGTTCACGCCTGCGGCGTGCCCCGGGACGACGGACTTTGACGAAGACGCATCATGGCGGCGTATGGTCTCTACACGCACATCGCCTCGAACAAGTTTCGTTCGATGCTGCTGCTCGCCGGCCTGTTCTTGCTGGTCTACGTGCTGGTCTATGCGGGCGCGCTGATTGCCGAGGTCGTCATCAACGGCAATGGCACGGTGGCCTACTATCTGAGCCGCGCCTTCGCCGACCTGCTCAAAGCCGCACCTTTCGCGACGATTGCGGCGATCGCCTGGATCGCGATCGCCTATTTCTTCCACCAGTCGATGATCGACGCCGTCATCGGCGGTCACGACGTCGACCGGCAGGAGCAGCCGCGGCTCTACAACCTGCTCGAAAACCTCTGCATCTCGCGCGGCATCACCATGCCGAAGCTGAAGATCATGGAGAGCCCGGCGCTAAACGCGTTCGCGACCGGCCTCAATCCGCGGCAATATTCAATCACCGTCACCACCGGTCTCCTCGATGCGCTGAACGACAAGGAGATCGAGGCAGTGCTGGGCCACGAGCTGACCCACATCAAGAACGGCGACGTGCAGCTCATGGTCGTTGCCGTCATCATCGCCGGCGTGGTCGGCTTCTTCGGGGAATTGTTCTTCCGCCTGTTCACGAATCTCAACTGGAGCTCCGGCTCGGGCGGCTCGTGGTCCTCGGGCTCCTCGTCGTCGTCGCGGTCGTCCTCGTCGTCGAGCGACAGCAAGAGCTCCGGCGGTGGCGCAATCATCGTCATCATCATTGCGATCGTGCTGCTCGTGGTGGCCTGGTTGCTGTCGCAGGTGGTCAAGCTCGCGCTGTCGCGGTCACGCGAATATCTCGCCGACGCCGGCTCGGTCGAGCTGACGAAAGACCCCGACGCGATGATCTCGGCGCTGCGCAAGATCGAGAATCGCGGCGAATTGCCCGGCGCGACCTCGGCCGTGATGGAGCTCTGCGTCGACAATCCGCGCGAGGGCTTTGCCGATCTGTTTGCAACCCACCCTTCGGTGCAGTCCCGGGTCGACGCGCTGGTCAAGTTTGCCGGGGGGCGCGACCCCGGTCCAATGCCGACGCTTACTGACGAGACGAAAGAGCCGGGGGCGCAAGCCGGCCAGCAGGATGCCCCACCGCCGCTGCGCCATGGCCCGTGGGATGATGCCGACAGATCGGGGAGCCCGCCGCCCGTGCCCGCAGCCAGTCCCTCCGGAACCGCAGGCAGCAACCCGGCGGGCAATCCCATGGGGAATTCTATGGGTCCTTGGGGCCGTCATTGAGCACCTGATTCCGGCCATGCGCGGCGAGTTTCTCCGCGATTGGGAAAAACCTCGGGATTTGCCGTAACTGGGGCCTCCGGAATTGAATTCTCCCTTGTTTCTGCCATGTTCGCGCCCAACAGCAGACTCGGGACATCGATTTGGGGCCCGGCCGATTGCGACCTCGCGATCGGGGGCGCGTTAGGGGACAGCAATGGCAAAGCCGGCAGTGGTTGTGGTGGGCGCAGACAAGGGCGGGGTCGGCAAGACCACGGTGTCGCGTACCTTGCTCGATTATTTTTCCGCCAACAACGTGCCGACGCGGGCGTTCGACACGGAGTCGCCGCGCGGAACCCTGAAGCGCTTCCACCCCGACATCACCGAGATCGTCGACATGACGACGACGTCGGATCAGATGAAGATTTTCGATACGCTCAACGCGGTGAGCCCGTCGGTGACCGTGATCGACGTCCGCGCCGGCCTGCTCTCGCCAGCGCTGGCTTCGCTCCGCGACATCGGCTTCCTCGACGCAGCCAAGGCCGGCCAGATTACCTTTGCCGTGTTCCACATCCTCGGGCCCTCGATCGCCTCGCTGGAGGAGATTGCGGAGACCGCGGGCTTCATGGGCGGCGCGAAATATTTCCTGGTGAAGAACTTCATCAACGACACCCAGTTCTTCCAGTGGGACCAGGCGACCTACAATTCCTACTTCCACCGCATCAAGGACGCGACTGAGCTGACCATCCCCAAGCTCAACGAAATGGCCTATGAGCAGGTCGAGGTCTCCTCCGTTCCGTTCCTGAAGTTCGTCGCCAACAAGGGCCTCAACGACGACGCCGCGAACTACTCGTTCGTGCTGCGCGGCTATGTCCGGCACTGGCTGGCAAATGTCTGGAGCGAGTTCGACCGGATCCGGCTGACCGACATCGTCGGTTCGAAATCCGCCACCCGCAACAGCGAAAAATAGTTGCGCAAGCGAGGCTGATACGGCTGGATTGGGCGGCGAGTTCGCTCAGATAATAGTTCGTGATGCCCGCGACACCCGTCTACATCATATGCTCGCCCCGCCCGCAGGTCGGTAAGACCCTGCTGGCGCGGCTGCTCGCCGAATTCTTGCTGCTCAAGAACGGTAACGTCGCGGCCTTTGACGTCAACCTGAAGGAGCCGTCGCTGCTCGATTACTTGCCTGCTGTCACCGAGACCGCGGACGTGATCGACACCTACGGCAAGATGCAGCTGATGGACCGCGTCATCGTCGATGACGGCCTTGCCAAGGTGATCGACCTCGGCTTCCACGCCTTCGACGAGTTCTTCAAAATGACCGAGGAGATCGGCCTGCTTAAGGAGGCGGCCCGCCGCCACGTCGCGCCTCAGATCCTGTTCGTCGCCGATACCGACCGCGCCTCGGCGCGGGGCCATGAGATGCTGCGCGGGCAAATCCCGCGCGTGAACCTGATCACGGTGGACAACGAATATATCGTGCGCGGCGAGCTGCCGCCCGCGATGGCCGGCGGCCGGCTGTTCCGACTGCCGGCGCTGCCGGGCTTCCTCAAGACCTATATCGACCGGCTGAACTTCTCCTTCACCGGCTATTTGCGCCAGGAAAAGGACGCCTCGACCGAGCTGCACCAGTGGACCCGGCGGAATTACATTGCGTTCCGCGAACTCGAACTCAGCTTGATCCTGCAGCGGTCGTAGCCTGGAATCACCAAGCCTAATATTGCTCAATGTCCCTCGAACGTCATCAGCGTGCGCACCGGCACGTCCATGGCGCGCAGCTTGGCAGCGCCGCCGAGCTCGGGCAGGTCGATAATGAAGCAGGCGGCGACGACATTGGCGCCGATCTGGCGCAACAGCTTCACCGCGCCTTCCGCGGTGCCGCCGGTGGCAATGAGGTCGTCGACCAGGATCACGCGCTCGCCGGGCTGGATCGCGTCGACATGCATTTCCATCTCGTCGATGCCATATTCGAGGGAGTAAGCGATGCGCACGGTGGTGTGCGGCAGCTTGCCCTTTTTCCGGATCGGCACGAATCCGGCCGAGAGCTGATGCGCCACTGCGCCGCCGATGATGAAGCCGCGCGCCTCCATGCCGGCAACCTTGTCGATCTTGTTGCCGGCCCAGGGATTGACGAGCTCGTCGACCGCGCGGCGGAACGCGCGCGCGTCCGCGAGCAGCGTGGTGATGTCGCGGAACATGATTCCTGGCTTCGGATAGTCCGGGATGGTGCGGACGCTGGCCTTCAGATCGTGGTCAAAGGTCATCGGTGTCTCACATCTCAGTTGTCATTCCGAGGCGCGCAAAGCGCGAACCCGGAATCTCGAGATTCCGGGTTCGGCTCTTCGAGCCGCCCCGGAATGACGAATATGAAATATCCTGCACTCAATTCGCTCCCGCATCCAGCCGGAACGCATTCTCGACAATTCGCAAACCCACCTCCCCACCGAGCGACATCAGCGATTCCGGGTGGAATTGCACGCCGGCGACCGGCAGGGTCTTATGCTCGAGCGCCATGGCGACGCCGTCCTCAGTGCTGGCGGTCACGCTCAGAACTTCGGGCATGCTGTCGCGCTCGACAAATAGCGAGTGATAGCGGCCAATGACGATCTCGTTCGGCAGATTGCGCATCAGCCGCCCGCCGCGCACCTGCACCCGCGAGGGCCGGCCGTGGGCGGGATGGGTGAGCTGCCCGAGCTCGCCGCCAAAATATTCGCCGATCGCCTGCACGCCAAGGCAGACGCCGAACACCGGCAGCTTCTTCTCCAGCGCCGCATCGATGGTCGTCTTGATTGCGAAATCCTCCGGCCTGCCGGGGCCCGGCGACAGAACCAGCAAGTCCCACCTCTTCTGCTTGAGCATGTCGAGCGCATGCACATAGCGGACCACGGTGACGCTGGCGCCGACCTGTCGGAAATAGTCGGCGAGCATGTGCACGAAGCTGTCGTCGTGATCGATCAGCAGCACCTGCTTGCCCGAGCCGGTTGCATCGGGCGCGAAGGTCGAGAGCGGCTTCGGCGGATCGCCGCGCAGCGCCTGGAACAGCGCGGCGGCCTTGACCTGGCACTCGCGATCTTCGGCGGCGGGATCGGAATCGAACAGGCAGGTCGCGCCGACGCGCACCTCGGCGAGGCCATCCTTCATGCGGATGGTGCGGATGGTGAGGCCGGTGTTGATGCTGCCGTCGAAATTTACCGCGCCGATCGCGCCGGCATACCAGCGCCGCGGCGAGCGTTCGTGATCTTCTACGAACTGCATCGCCCAGAGCTTTGGCGCGCCGGTCACGGTCACCGCCCAGGCGTGGGTGAGGAAGGCATCGAGAGCGTCGAAGCCGGGACGCAGCATGCCCTCAACGTGGTCGACGGTGTGGAACAGCTTTGAGTAGGTCTCGATCTGCCGCCGCGCCAGCACCTTGATCGTGCCGGGCACGCAGACGCGCGCCTTGTCGTTGCGGTCGACGTCGGTGCACATGTTGAGCTCGAACTCGTCCTTCTCCGAGTTCAGGAGCTGGCGGATCTGCTCGGCGTCGCCGATCGCATCGAGCCCGCGCGCGATCGTGCCTGATATCGGGCAGGTCTCGACGCGGCGTCCGTCCGAGCGCACGAACATCTCCGGCGAGGCCGACACCAGGAATTCGCCCTCGCCGAGATTCATCAGCGCGCCGTAAGGCGACGGGTTGATGACGCAGAGGCGCTGGAACACTTCGGCCGGCGAGCGGTCGCAGGGCTCAGCGAAGAGCTGCCCCGGCACCGCCTCGAACAGATCGCCACGGGCGAAGGCTGCGCGCGCCGTCTCGACCGTGGCCTGATATTCGCCGGGGGCGTGATCGGCAAATCCTTGCCGCGGCGTCTTCAGATACGGGTTGTCGGCGGTCTCGCGCGGCAGGCCTTCGGTAGACTTGCCCTTCCAGGCGAAATTGTAAGTGAGCACCACGCCGCGGCCGGTGGCGCGGTCATAAGCCAGCAGGCGATCGGGCACGTAGAGCACGATGTCGCGCTGGTCGCTTTCGCGCGGCCGCTTCTGCACGAGGTCCTCGATCTGGAACACGAGGTCGTAGGCGAACGCGCCGAACAGGCCGAGCAGCCCGTCGTCATTGGCGGAGAAGGCCGCGACGAGATCGCGCACCAGCGACATCACGCTGGCACGCCGGGTACGTTGGTCCTCCTCGACCGGGGCGTCGCCACGGATGATGTGGCCGGCAAGGCGCGTCGCCGTCTTCTCCGAGATCACCACGCAGGGCTCGCGCAGGACCTCAGCGAGGAAGGCGATCAGCACCTGGCCGCGGCCGTTCAGCGCCTCCAGCTTGAAATTGACACCGACGGTCTCGAGCTTCAGCGGCGGGTCGGAGAAGCCGAGATCGAAGCTCTCGTAGCGGCCAGGCACGGTCGTGCCCGAGGACAGCACCACGCCGCGGCGACGGTCGAGCAGGCTGACGAGATCGTCGAGCCGGCTCGCGCCGCCGGTGAACTGCTCGGTCATGCGCGTGACCGCAAGACCTGCACGGGTCACGTAGTCACTTCTGGGCGGGAGGGCAAAGACTGTCCTGTTCATGTGGTCCTCTTACGAGACTTGCCGAGGGAACGCCACACAGGACAAACGATCAGGCCGCCGCACTGCGTGGGCGACCTCAGACGATTTAGGAAAGGAAAATCGCACCGGCCACCTCGTTAGGAGGTGCGCCACCAGAGACGGGCTGCGCGGACGGCGGTGCTCATGGGGTCGATACTCACCATGGCGCGGGGGCGCCGTCAAGGGCGGTCACGTGGTGGCCGCCTGATGGTCAGCGCTGTGGGATACGGGGCGCTCCGACTTCGACCTCCGCCGTCATCCTGCCGAAGGGCCGGGATCGATAGCCACATGAATTGGTTTGACGAAGACTAGTGGTTACAAGCTCGCGCCATAACCCCTCCTGGGGTTATGCGTCCCGGCCTTCGCCGGGACATCGAAAATGTGGCGCGACTGATGGCGCTCCACCTACCCCAGATGTTTTCGGAAAAACTCCGTCGCCCTGCCCCAGGCGAGCTCGGCGGCTTCGCGGTCGTGCACGGCCTGGCGCTGCTCGTTGACGAAGGCGTGCTCGGCGTCATAGCGGAACAGCTCCAGCGACTTGCCGGCAGCCTTCATGGCCTTCTCGAATCCATTGACCAGCTCCGGCGTGCACCAATCGTCCTTGTTGGCGAAGTGGGCCTGGAGCGGGATCTTGACGTCGGCGGGCTTGGCCGCCTGCTCCGGCGGGATGCCGTAGAACACGACGCCGGCCGCGAGCTCCGGGATCTTGGTCGCGCCGATGATGGTGACGGCGCCGCCGAGGCAGAAGCCTGTTAGCCCGACCTTGGCGCCGTTGCGCGACAGATATTGCGTGGCGCCGCGCACCGTCTGCGTGGTGGCGTCCATGAAGTCGAGCGAGTTCATCTCGTTGTTGGCGCTGTCCGTGTCGTGATAGGGCACCACCTTGCCCTTGTAGAGATCGGGCGCCAGCGCATCGAAGCCGGCGAGCGCGAAGCGGTCGCACAGGCCCTTGATCTGGTCCGACAGGCCCCACCATTCCTGGATCACGACCACGCCCGGCGCGTTGCCGCGCGCGGCATTGGCGAGATAGCCGGAGGCGTCCTTGCCGTCCGGGCGCTTGAAGGTGATGGTGGTTCCCATGGTGTCCTCCGACGCGTTTTCTGAGGGAGCGATTGGCGGTATTTTGGCCGCTGAGAGCGCGCGGCGCAATCCACACTCGCGTCATTCCAGGACGCGCGTAGCGCGAGCCCTTGACCATCCAAAAAAAGCCCCCTCGCGGGGGGCTTCTTCTCCCGTTTCGGCTCGCGCCGCTCAGTGCGAGTCGGCCCAGACCTTTTTCTTGGTGAAGTACATCAGGATCGCGAAGATGATCAGGAACACGAACACCTGGAAACCGAGGCGCTTGCGCGCTTCCATGTGCGGCTCGGCGGTCCACATCAGGAACGTGGTGACGTCCTTGGCATATTGCGCCACGGTGGTCGGCGAGCCGTCGTCATAGGAGACCTGGCCATCGCTGAGCGGCTTCGGCATCTTGATGGCGTGGCCGGGGAAGTACTTGTTGTAATAGGAGCCTTCCGGGAGGGTGACGCCCTCGGGGGCCTTGTCCTCGAAGCCCTGAAGCACGGCCGCGACATAATCCGGACCCTGCTCCTGGTACTGGGTGAAGAAGTCAACGATGAACCAGGGGAAGCCGCGCTTGTAAGAACGCGCCTTGGTGATCAGGGACAGGTCCGGGGGCGCCGCGCCGCCATTCGCGGCACGCGCCGCCTGCTCGTTCGGGAATGGCGAGGGGAAATAGTCCGCCGGCCGGCCCGCACGCTCGAACATGTCACCGGCATCGTTCGGGCCATCCTTGACCTTGTACTCGGAAGCAAACGCCGAGGCCTGCGCCACCGAATAGCCGGGCCCACCGGGCTCGGCGAGGTTGCGGAAGGCGACGTAGGACAGGCCGTGGCAGCTGGCGCAGACCTCCTTATAGACCTTCAGGCCGCGCTGGAGCGCGCCGCGGTCGAACTTACCGAAGGGGCCCGAGAACGACCATTTGATTGACGGCGGCTGGTCGCCACCCTCGGACGCTTTCGCGCTGTCGATCGAGCCCGCGAACAACGAACCGGCGAGCGCCAGCATTATCGCGGTCGACACCATCGGGGTCGACCTGCTCCCGGTTTTGGCCAACACCGCATCCGAGATCGAATTCGGTACCGGTCGCGGCTTTTCGATGCGCGCGAGCAGCGGCAGCACGATCAGGAAGTAGGCGAAGTAGCAGAACGTCAGGACCCGGCCGGCAACGACGTAAATGCCCTCCGGCGGCTGCGCGCCGAGATAGCCGAGCAGGATACAGACCGCAACGAAGATCCAGAAGAACTGCTTGGCCAGCGGACGGTACTTCGATGACTTCGTCCTGGCGCTATCGAGCCAGGGCAGGAAGCACAGGATGATGATCGCCCCGAACATCGCGATGACCCCCGCGAGCTTGTTCGGTATCGAGCGCAGGATCGCGTAGAACGGCAGGTAATACCATTCCGGCACGATGTGCGGCGGCGTCACGCCCGGGTTCGCCGGGATGTAGTTGTCGGCATCGCCGAGATAGTTCGGCATGTAGAAGATGAACCAGGCGTAGAGCAGCATGAAGCAGGTGACGCCGAACATGTCCTTGATGGTCGCGTGCGGCGTGAACGGCACCGTGTCCTTTTCCGTCTTCGGCTCGACGCCGTCGGGGTTGTTCTGTCCGGCGACGTGCAGCGCCCAGACGTGGAGCACGACGACGCCCGCGATCAGGAACGGCAGCAGATAGTGCAGCGAGAAGAAGCGGTTCAGCGTCGGGTTGCCGACCGAATAGCCGCCCCATAACAGCGTCACAATGCTCTCGCCGACATAGGGAATGGCAGAGAACAGATTGGTGATGACGGTGGCGCCCCAGAAGCTCATCTGGCCCCAAGGCAGCACGTAGCCCATGAAGCCCGTGGCCATCATCAGCAGATAGATGATGACGCCGAGGATCCACAGCACCTCGCGCGGCTCCTTGTACGACCCGTAGTAAAGGCCGCGGAACATGTGGACGTAGACGGCGACAAAGAACATCGAGGCGCCGACCGCGTGCATGTTGCGCAGCAGCCAGCCGTAATTGACGTCACGGACGATCAGCTCGACCGACTTGAAGGCGAGATCGGCATGCGGCGTGTAGTGCATCGCCAGGATCACACCGGTGAGGATTTGCATCCCCAGCATGAAGGAGAGGATGGCGCCGAAGGTCCACCAATAGTTCAGGTTGCGCGGGGTGGGATAGGCGACGAAGGAGGAATGGATGAGACCAAAGATCGGCAGACGCCGCTCGATCCATTGCAGGGCCGGATTGCTCGGCTGGTAGTCGGATGGTCCGCTCATGATGCGATCCTGAGGAAATAGTACGACGAGACGGCACGAAGCTTCGGACGTCGGTCCGAGGCTCAGCCGATCTGGATTTTGGTGTCGGAAACGAACTGGTACGGCGGCACCGGCAGGTTCGCGGGCGCGGGCCCCTGGCGGATGCGGCCGGACGAATCGTACTGCGACCCATGGCAGGGGCAGAAGAAGCCGTCGTAGCTGCCTTCATGAGCGATCGGGATGCAACCGAGATGGGTGCAGATGCCGATCACGACCAGCCACTGCTCGTGGCCGGACTTGACCCGGGCCTCGTCGCTCTGCGGATCGGGCAGGCTCGCCACGTTGACGGCGCGCGCTTCGTCGATCTGCTTCTTGGTGCGGTGGCTGATGTAGATCGGTTTGCCGCGCCAGAACACCTTGATGTCTTGGCCTTCGGCGATCGGGCTGAGATCGACCTCGATTGGCGCACCGGCGGCGATGGTCGAGGCATCCGGATTCATTTGCGAGATGAAGGGCCAGAGCGCGGCCGCGCCCCCTACTGCTGCGGCGGCCCCCGTTGCAACGAATAAGAAATCACGGCGTGTCGGATGGTCCGCCGAAGACGCTGTCGTCACGATTCCAACCCTTTCTTCTTATGCGGCCGGTGGAACCGCTCCGGGGGGCGCCCATGAGGTCCCCGGAAAGGCTGCCGGCGCCCGCGGCCCCCCCGCGGCGGCAGAACTTTGCGTGCTCGCACCTAAACAGGTGAAACAGCAGTCCAGAATCGTTCTATTGGCACCCTTGCCGGGCGAGCGCAAGCCCGCTATCGGCGCGGGAGCGTGCAATGCACGAATTCCCGGACGAGCGATGTTTTATTGAGACATTTCCGGCCGCAACCAGCCCCGCACAGCCCATGCAGATAGCTCTTTTCCAGCCCGACATTCCCCAGAACACCGGCACGATTCTCAGGCTCTGCGCCTGTCTGAACGTGGCCGCGCATATCATCGAGCCGGCTGGGTTCCCCGCTTCCGATCGGACGTTCCGCCGGGCGGGAATGGACTACCTCGACCATGTCAGCATCGTCAGGCACGATTCCTGGGCGAGGTTCGAGGACTGGCGTGCGGCACAAGGCTGTCGCCTGCTGCTGTTCACCACCAAAGGTGCGACCGACTACCGTGATTTTCGTTACCAGACGTCGGACATCCTGCTATTCGGGCGCGAGAGCGCCGGCGTCACCGACGCGGTGCTCGAGGCCGCGGATGCGCGGCTGGTGATTCCGATCAAGGCCGGCCTGCGGTCGCTCAATGTGGCCATGAGTGCGGCGATGGCCGCCGGCGAGGCGCTGCGTCAGCTCCGGACCCCTGAAAGCCCAAACGATTGAGGAGAGAGACTTGAGTTACGCGGTCAAGGAAATCTTCCTGACCCTGCAAGGCGAAGGCGCCCATGCCGGGCGCGCCTCCGTGTTCTGCCGCTTTGCCGGTTGCAACCTCTGGAGCGGCCGCGAGGCGGATCGCAACGAGGCGACCTGCAAATTTTGCGACACGGATTTCGTCGGCACCGACGGCACGCTCGGCGGCCGCTATGGCTCGGCCGCGGAACTCGCCGACACCATCGCCGCGCAATGGATCGCATCGGCCGACAACCGCTACGTGGTGCTGACCGGCGGCGAGCCGCTGCTCCAGGTCGATGCCGCGCTGGTCGACGCGCTGCACGCCCGCGGCTTCGAGATCGGCGTCGAGACCAACGGCACGATTGCAGCCCCCGAGGGGCTGGACTGGATCTGCGTCAGCCCCAAGGGCGGCAGCGAGCTCGTTTTGCGGCGCGGCCATGAGCTGAAGCTGGTCTATCCGCAGGTGCTCGCCCCGCCCGAGACCTTCGAGGGCCTCGCCTTCGAGCGCTTCTCGCTCCAACCGATGGACGGACCCGAGGTCGCCGAGAACACCGCACGCGCGATCGACTATTGCCTGCGCCATCCGCAATGGCGGCTCAGCGTGCAGACGCATAAGTCGCTCGGCATCAGATAGGTTTGGTAGACGGACAGATGCAAAGCTCACCCGCGTCAGCATCCACGGCGACAATTGCAACGAGAGCCGCACCTGTTTGGCGTCCGCAAGGGCTGACGAAATGACCGCGATAATGGATCCGACCCTGATCGAAGACCGCAAGGCCCGCGCGCGCGCGTGGTTCGAAGCCTTGCGCGACGACATCTGCGCGAGCTTCGAACAGCTGGAAGAGGACGTCCCGCCAAGCCTCTATCCGGGCGAAGCCGGCCGTTTCAAGCGCACCCCCTGGCAGCGCACCGATCATTCCGGCGCGGCCGGAGGTGGCGGCGTGATGTCGATGATGCATGGCCGTCTGTTCGAGAAGATCGGCGTGCATTGCTCGACGGTGCATGGCGAATTCGCCCCTGAATTTCGTGCTCAAATCCCCGGCGCCGCGGAGGATCCAAAATTCTGGGCCTCCGGCATCTCGCTGATCGCGCATCTGCGCAATCCGCACGTGCCCGCCGTGCACATGAACACGCGCTTCGTCGTCACCACCAAAGCCTGGTTTGGCGGCGGCGCGGACCTGACGCCGGTGCTGGAGCGCCGGCGCACGCAGGACGATGCCGACAGCATCGCCTTTCACGCCGCGATGAAACAGGCCTGCAACCAGCACAGCAGCGTCGCCGATTACGACAAGTACAAGAAGTGGTGCGACGAATATTTCTACCTGCCCCACCGGAAGGAGGCGCGCGGCATCGGCGGCATCTTCTACGACTGGCACGACAGCGGCGACTGGGACGCCGACCTCGCCTTTACCCAGGATGTCGGCCGCGCCTTCCTGCAGATCTATCCCGAACTGATCCGGCGCAATTTCGCGACAGCCTGGACCGCTGCGGATCGCGAGGAGCAATTGATCCGGCGCGGTCGCTATGTCGAGTTCAACCTGCTCTACGACCGCGGCACCATTTTCGGGCTCAAGACCGGCGGCAACGTGGATTCGATCCTTTCGTCGCTGCCGCCGGAAGTGAAATGGCCATGAAGCTTGCAATGCCGCCGCTCCCTCGCGCCATGCTGATCGACATGGACGACACCATCCTGTCGGCCTATGGCCGGCCTGAGATCGCCTGGAATACGATCACGGCCGAGTTCGCCGAAGAACTCGCGCCGCTGCCGCCGCCGCTGGTGGCGACCGCGGTGCTGACGTTCGCGCGAAACTTCTGGGCCAACGCGGAAGCCGCATGGCGGCTGAAGCTTGCCGAGGCCCGCCACCTCACGGTCAAGGGCGGCTTTGCCGCGCTCGCGGCCGCCGGCCATCGCGCCCTGCCCGATGACCTCGCCATTCGCCTCGCCGACCGTTTCACCGCCTATCGCGAGGAGGAGATGTTCGTCTTTCCCGGTGCGCATGCGGCGATCGACCAGTTGAAGGCGCTCGGCATCAAGCTCGCGCTGGTGACCAACGGCGCCGCCGACACCCAGCGCGCCAAGGTCGAGCGCTTCGAGCTCGCGCACCGCTTCCACCACATCCAGATCGAGGGCGAGCACGGCTTCGGCAAGCCCGAGGAGCGCGCCTATCTGCATGCGATGGAGGCGCTCGGCGTCACCGCGAAGGACACCTGGATGATCGGCGACAATCTGGAATGGGAAGTCGTGACGCCGCAGCGCCTCGGCATCTATTCGATCTGGATCGACGTGCATGGCGACGGCCTGCCCGAAGGCTCGATCGTCCGACCCGACCGCATCATCCGTTCGCTGACCGAGCTCCTGCCGGAGTAACCAAAGGCGAAAACAAAAATATCGAAAAACAACCCCATGCACAGTAGGCGCTGCTGCGAATTCAAGGACTTACGGCAAACGCAAACTCAACTTTCGATTTTTACGAAATCCTTTTGACACGCCGGGCAAAACAGGGGCATGATGGCATCGTCGCGGCCTTTGCGATGAAGGGCCCCTAGCCAGCGGCCCCGGCATCTGAGCGTTTCTGCACGGCACGCGCGGTCTCATCCGCCGTTTTCCGGATGTCATGACAAATTGCTAGCCTCGCGTCCGGGTCGATCAACTCGAAAGGACAATCCATGGAATTGAAGGCCGGCGATGTCGTGATGCTGAAATCCGGCGGTCAGCCGCTAACGGTTGCGGAGGTGAAGGAGAACGACGTGCTCTGCCTCTGGATGGGCATGGAAGGCGATCTGTTCCGCGAGACGCTGCCGCTGGCCACGCTCGTGCAGGTGGAAGAGGAAGAGAACGGCGAAGACGACGAGGATGAAGACGAGGACGACGAGGAATAAGCACACCTAAGAGCGCGCGCTGGTCAGATGCGAGTGCTCGTCGTTGGCCTCGCGCTTTTGGATAGGACTTCGACCAATTTCTCGACAAGCTCCGAATGGAGGAAGATTGGAGAGGCCGGGGGCCTATGCATTCCCAATTTCGAGCAACAAAGCGTGCCGCAATCGGCCGACGTTTAAATCGCAGCGCCCGTTAAAGGCGCGCTCGATATTTAAATTTTGTTTCCAATTCGTTTGGAGCTGATCAAACCGAAACCATCGCCAGCGTGGTCCCCCGGACTGGCACGATGGACTTATAAGCATGCGGCAGTGCTCGCTATTCTAACTTGCCATCCTAAGGTTATACAATTAAACTGCAAAAAATATATTGCATTTAAAAGATGCGGGCGGCGAGATGCCGAGCCTGTTTAATGAAGGAGGGCTGATCATGGCCATTAAAAAGAATGTCGTTTTGAGAGGCGCGGCAGCTCCGACAGAGGTGACGGTTCCAACCTTCTCCTTCGGCCCCAACGATTCCCTCGCACAGTTGATCGTCGACGCGTGGGTCGAAGACGATTTCCGAAATTCGTTGCTGGAACGGGAGGCGGACAACACTACCGTGACAGCCGCCGCCGCGAACCGAGCCAAAGTCGCACTCGCGGCGCGAGGTATCTATCTGAACCGCGCGGTCATCATCACGGAAGAAGAGCACGATAGTCACTACACGATGCAAAACCCTGATGAAGTCGTTTTTGTGCTGCCGAACAAAAGCCGCGTGACCCCTCGACCCGGCCAGTCACTTCTGGAAACGGCTCGCTTGCTGATGTCTTGTACACCCAACGGTATCTAGCGCTGTTACCGTTCGGTTCGAGGGGCGGCGCGCTCCGTCTCCAGCTTGAAGCTGTCCGAAGTGGCAACGGCAGACAGACGGTCCTGCTGAGCACTGCAGGTTGGGAGGTTTCTAATGACGCGGTTGAGGACGGAGTGGGTCAACGTCACGGGTGATATTTCAATCATTGCTCGCGACTCCGGACAGGTTTGGTTCCACACGACGGGTGGGACGAAAGGGAATGTAGATCCATTCGCGATGCCGATGATGGGCATGGGTACGGCGGGCAGCACGATCGGGCTGCTCGACGGCGCGATCAATCTCGGATTTGCCGCGATTGAAAAACGCCTCGCGCGTCCGGAGCAGACGCTCACCGGCTATGTAGTGGCCCTGGTCGGCGCCTATCACACCTCTGTCGATACGCCTCGAAATCTGCGGCGCGCCGCCAGCCGCTTCGAGGAGCTGGGCAGGCCCGAGGTCGCTGCCTACCTTGAAGAACGTGCACGCGAGGAGTCTGGTCACGATCGCCTCGCGCTCAAGGACCTGCGCGCGCTCGGTTTACCAGCCGAGCGACTCGTCACCAATTTCATCCCGCAGGGGATCAAGCCGCTCTGCAAGCGCTTTGATGACCTTTGCTCGCAGGACTACCCGATCGGCTGTATAGGGTACTCCTACTGCCTGGAGCGCATCGCCGCGCTCAAGCAGGAGGCGGACGTCGAGAAGGTCCAGGCGCTGTGTCCGGACGGCGTCGATGCGACCCGCTTCCTCAGAAGCCACAGCTCTCTCGGGAGTGAGGCCACACACGTCAAAGATACCATCGAGTTCGTCGCGTCCCTTCCTGCGAATGACCGTATCGCAGTCGTTCAGGAGACGTATGAATCGGCCCTGATCCTGGCGGAAGGCTATAATCACGAACTCCATAAATCCGAAGCCGAAATGGTCGACGAGCTTCGACAGGCGATCGGAGAAGCGCTCCCATACGGTCTCAGTTCAGGGCCTTCAGAAGACGAAGATTGCAGCGCTCGCCCCGCGGCTTGAGCGGAACAGCGCGACATCATCGCGGTTTTGCTGGGCCTGAGCGCGCAACCACGCACTGTTCCGGCGCCTCCGTGGTGAGATAGAATAAGGGGTCCTACGGCGGTTAAGAGGAGGACCTCTTCGATGACGAGGACAAACACCGACTTAGCCGAGTGGCTGGCCAGACACGGTCTAGGCGAGTACGCCCAAGCCTTCGCGGAAAACAACATCGAGTATTCCGTCCTTCCGGACCTGACGGAAAATGATCTCAAGCAAATTGGAGTTTCGTCCTTAGGCCACCGCAAGAAGCTGCTTAGGGCGATTGAAGCCTTGACCGCTTCAGGCCAGCTCGGCGGCGCAACGCTTGTGGGTTCAAGAGTGGCTGCGGCGTCGCCCTCCGTTGCGCAGCATCGCGAACCTGAATTCCGTCAGATCACGGTGCTGTTCAGCGACCTTGTGGCTTCTACACAGCTCTCGGAGAAGCTGGACCCTGAGGATCTCCAAAAACTCATCGACGCATACCGTGAGGAATGCAGCACCGCGATCGGGCGGTATGGCGGTGAGGTGGCCCGCTATTTCGGCGATGGCGTCATGGCATTTTTCGGCTGGCCCTCCGCTCACGAGGATGACGCCATTCGTGCTGTTCACGCCGCACTGGAGATCGCGTCCGGGGTCCCGAAGATTTCAGGTCCGGTTCCTCTGTCTTGTCGAGTGGGTGTTTGCTCTGGACCGGTTGTTGTCGGTGACATTGGAGACAGCGGCAGGTGGTCGATGGACGCGGTGGGGGAGACGCCGAACATTGCGGCGCGCCTGCAGGCCCTTGCCGCTCCAGATACGGTACTCATCTCAGAGACAACGAGGCGTCTCATATCGGCGGCTTTTGATTTTCAGGACCTGGGGATCCAGGAACTCAAGGGTGTGACTCAGCCCGTTCATTTGTATCGCGTGCTGGCGGCTAAATACACGGTCAGCCGCTTCGAGGCTGCGCATGCGGGCTCTCTAACTCCGCTCATTGGACGCTCAAGCGAACTGAGCCTGCTGCTCGACAGGTGGCAGAAGGTCAAGGAGGGTGATGGCCAAGTCATACTCCTCTCGGGCATCCCGGGAGTCGGAAAGTCGAGGCTGCTCCACGAGTTGAAATCGCATATTCAGCAGGAACCGCATATTTTGCTGCATCATCAGTGCTCGCCCTACCACAATCAGAGCGCGTTCTTCCCCGTCATCGAGCAGATCCAACATTTGGCCCAAATAACAGCGCGCGAGCCTGATGCAGACAAGCTCGCCAAGCTCAGGGCTTACCTTCCCGATAATTCCACCGGGCCGGTCCTGCTGGTCGCCAGACTGCTATCCATCCCCGTGCATGATCACCTCCAACTATCCGGCCTGACCCCGCAGCAAATAAAGAACAGAACCATAAGCACGCTTGTCGATATGCTGTTGGCGTTCTCCGTCCAAGGGCCGACGCTCTGCATCTTTGAGGATGCACACTGGCTCGATCCGTCGACGGTTGAGCTGCTTGACTTGATTATCAGCCGGATCGGCCACGCCCGCGTGCTGCTTGTCGTGTCCTGCCGGCCGGAGTTCCGCCCTGCGTGGATCACTCATGCGAATATCTCCGTGCACTCGCTGACTCGACTATCGCAGGCGGAAGTGAAGGCGATGATTCGAGGTCTGTTGAGGGGCGGGAGAATGCCTCAACCGCTGCTGGACCAGATTATCGAAAAAGCCGATGGCGTCCCGCTGTACATCGAGGAACTGACAAACAGTATGTTGAGCGCACCTGTACTCGGTCGAGGTGCGTCCGAGCGGACGGCACAAGCTGCATTGCTCAGGGTTCCGGACACGCTGAGTGACGCATTGATGGAGCGGCTCGACCGCGTTGCGCCAAGTCGCAAACTTGCAATGATTGCGGCGGTGATTGGGCGCGAGTTCTCCTATGATCTCTTGTCGGCTGTATCGCAACTCGACGAAGATAAAATGCTGACAGCACTCTCGCTGCTCGAACAGGCTGACATCGTATATCGAGTCGACATTTCGCCTTCCCTCCGGTTCGCGTTCAAACATGTGTTGCTGCGCGATGCGATCTACGATTCCCTGCTCAGGAGCAAAAAACAGCAGATCCACGCCGAGATCGCCACAGTCCTGGAGCATCAGTTTCCGGAGCTTGCGGAAAATCAGACCGAAGTCCTGGCGTATCATCATCAGGAAGCAGGCAATCACAGTGCAGCTATCCGTTATTGGTTCAAATCCGGGCAGCGCGCACTCGCGCACTCCGCCAACATCGAAGCGATTGCCAGTTTTCGAAGTGCGCTTGAGCTTCTGAAAACGCTGCCCGAAACCCCCGAGCGGACCAAACAAGAGACCGAGGTTCAATTGGCGCTGGGGATACCGCTTATCGCCGTCAAAGGATATGCCTCCACGGAAACACGCGAAGCGTTTTCCAGAGCCCGCGCATTATGCCTGCGTCTCGGCGACATCCCTGAATATTTCCAGGCCCTGTTTGGGTTGTGGGGACACTCATGGATGGGTGGAAGGAATGATGAGGCCCTCAGCATGGCCGATGAGTTTCTGTTGCGGTCACGAGACTTGTCTGACCCCGTGCTGGCGATGGTGGCTCACAGAGTGATGGGCAGCACGTTGTTGACCATCGGGGACTTCCAATCCTCAGCGAACCATTTCGAAGAGACGATCAGGCTCTCGATCAGCGAAGGAAGACAGCCTCTTCATCAGCTTTACGTGGTGGAGCCTCAAGCGGCTTCACTGCTGCTTCAGTCCTGGGACTTGTGGTTTCTCGGCTATCCCGATCGAGCCCTTTCGCGCGTATCAGAAGCGCTCGCCCTGGCTCAGGATCTTGCTCACCCGTACACAGTGGCATTTGCTCATTACATGACCTCTGTCGTGCACCTGCTGCGCGGGGACGCCGCTCGCGCTCTCGAAAACGCACAGAGCAGCTTTGAAATGTCACAAGAACAGCGGTTTTCGCTGTACGCGATTTTATCGAGAATTTCTCGAGGCCGGGCTGTCGGCGAGCTTGGCCGGATCGAGGAGGCCCGATCCGACATCGCACTGGGAATCGATGAAGCGCGGCAAAACGGTGTCGGTTTCATGCTGCCAATGATGAATAGCTGGCTGGCAGAGATTGACGCCAAGGTCGGCGAGAATGAACGCGCACTATCATTGATCGAGGGGCTTCTGGCCGGCGTAGGTGATGTGACAGGCAGGGCATGGGAGTCGGAATTGCACCGGCAAAAAGCCCAAATTCTCCTATCGCTCGTCCCATCGAAAGTCGGCGACGCCGAGTCTCATCTTAGGAGATCCATTGAAGTGGCGCGTGGTCAAAGCGCCAAATCCTTGGAGTTGCGCGCCGCCACAAGCCTCGCAGAACTCTGGCGGAGGCAAGGAAGGATTGATGAGGCGCGCACGCTGCTAGAACCGATCTGCGATTGGTTTGACGAAGGAACCGAAACGGCCGACCTCAAGCGTGCGCGCGATTGTCGGCGTGCACTGCATTGATCCCGCCGCTCACAGCGCGTTGCGGTGGTCGAGTGCATCCGCTCTATGCGAACCCTATTGCAATTGCGCCTCCGCCAGCAAACGCATTGCCCTGGATTCGCAACAAAGATGCCCGCCCCCCGCGCGCCAAACCTCCGATATCTCTAGGAGTCAAACAGGAAAGTGACAGCCGACAGGACCCTTTTCCGGCGACCCGCTCTGAGGACATAATGACGCTGGTACGGCAGGTTAGCTCGGCCAAGAGCCGCCCTCGCCAAATGCAGTTTGTCCCTTCCCGGCTCCGGGAGCATGCCCGAGACGTATCAGCATCGATATTCTGGTGTTAGATTTCCTGCTCCTACCGAATAGGAGGACGACATGCCCGATAGCGTCTACAAGGTCATTGAACTGGTCGGTACCAGCACCGACTCCTGGGAGAAGGCGGCCGCCAATGCGGTCGAGCAAGCTGCAAAATCTCTCCGAGATCTTCGCATTGCAGAGGTCGTCAAGCTCGACATGCAACTGGATGACAAGGGAAAAGTCGAGGCTTATCGCGCCAAGCTCAACGTATCGTTCAAGTTCGAGGGCTCCTGAGCCTCAGCACCTCGCCCCCACTCGCGGGGCGAGGATGGCTCATTGGAAAAGGCGCGTCGCCCAGTCCGCCCAACCGGACGCTGTGGCCCGTCCCGGAAGTCGGCCCTAGTCCGACCGGGGCCGATATGCTTTGATGCGAGGGGGCGTGTAGCGCGTGGTGGCCCCATGTACATGGTCATTCGCAAGTACACCAAGGTTCGCTCGGTGGCGGACGCCGCTCGTCGCGCCAAGAGCGGCGTAGGTGAGATCCTCAGGCAATCGCACGGATTCAGATCTTACCATGTGCTGGATGCGGGCGACGGCGTTGGTATCGCCGTGATGATATTTGACGACCGGGAGAGCGCCAACGCAGCGAACGCCAAGATACTGGCGTTTGTGCAGGCGAGTCTGCATGATCTCGATCTTGGGGTTCCCGAAGTCACCACCGGCGAGGTCTTGGTGAACATCGAGTCTGATGGGTCTTCGGGCATAAAGTAGCGGCAAACATCACCAGTTGCGTGGCGGATGCCGCCCCCTGCTCTGGTCATTGACCTGGTGTCACCCTCGGGCTTGCAACGATCGCACCCTGAACATCCGTGTGCCGCCCGTCAGGAATATTCGACTGCGCGTGCTTTTCGAGGAGCAGCAACGACATGAAGCAACACACCTCCGAAGCATTTTCCACCACAGCGATCGGCTGGACACCGCTGATGCTTATGGGCATCGCGATGCCGCCCCGGGATCCCGACGAGGAGGATGAGGAGGACGAAGACGACGATGAAGAAGATGACGCTGACGAACCAGCAGTCGTGCGCGAGCCGGACGATGACTAGACTAGCCTGCATCTGGCAGTCGGCGCTATAGTATCTCCCATGGGCTGGGATGCGAAAGACATAGCGCTGCTCAAAAGGCTCTGGTCCGCAGGACAGAGCGCGGCGCAGATTGCGCGCCGTCTCGGGTGCAGCCGTAACGCAGTCTGCGGCATGCTGACCCGTCTGAGCCTGAAGCGCGGCCGCAAGCCGCCTACGGCACGGCCCAAGATAAGGCCGCCCCCGAAACTGAGGCCGACATCATCGGCAGCCTGCGCCCGTCCAGTCGCACAGAAGGTGTCGTCGAGTACGGCAAAGAGGCCGCAGCCCAAGGAACTCAGCAAGCAGCAGCTTTACGCCATTCTGGCTGAGGCGGTCAGAAACACCGGCTAAGAACTCACATGAATGTCGATGCGCTCCTGTCAGTGCCTGGCGCAGTTCGACGGGTTCGGCTGTCGTGTACCCTCCCAAGGCTCATGTGCTTCGGGTCAGAAATCTCGGTTTGAGATCACAACAGTAAGGTCGTATCTGGCTCCGGTAGTAGGTCTGCGCTGAGCTATCGACCTATTCAGCTGTGGACGCAGAAGCGGTCACCGCGCAGCGGGTTATTCGGGCAAGCCCGCTTTCCGAAGCCCCTCTCGCCAACGCACAGTCTACCGGCGCGCTTGTTTCAGCCCTGTTACGAACCAGGATCGTACTTGGCGCTTCTCGGCTCACGGCGGAGAAGGCCGGAAGACGCCATACGCATCGCACGCACCGCCTGCCCCTCGGAGCGACCAGGGCTAGGTTTTTACAACCGATATGAGCCGTGGTTCGGTTGGTGATCGAGCTGCGACACGATGTTCTAAGGTAGGAACGCCCCCGTGGCGGCCGAGTTAAGAGGGCAAAACCACCTATCAAGGAGGCAAAGTCATGGCCCGCGCAACAGCTCATCCGGATCATCACTGCATCTCAAGCGAGGACATTCAAGGAACCGAGGTTTATGGAGCAGATGGGACGAATATCGGTGAGATTGATCACCTCATCATCGACAAGGTGTCAGGCCGAGTGGCTTATGCAGTCATGAGCTTCGGCGGATTTGTTGGCTTGGGTCATAGCCACTACCCCATTCCCTGGAGTGCTCTGACCTATGACACGTCGCTTGGCGGTTTTCGAACCAACATCACAGAGCAACAGCTGAGGGACGCGCCTGAGTTCAGCGATGATTCCTTGCAGGATCGAGACTGGGAAACACGAACCCACCGGTATTATGGGACACCCACCTACTGGGAAGGACGAGGTGGCCTGTAACGCCAGGCGGCGCATCAGAACATTTCCAACCGTGAGTGCCGGCTGAATTGATCGGCGGGCGCTCATGGGGTGACGGCGGATTTGATCCCGCCGACTGAAGCTGGTGCTAGGCGGTGCTCTCCGCAAAGGGCCTCAATCGAGGCCCTCTTGCCGTGGGGCTTATCGATGAGGTTAGCTGCGAGAGATCGTTCAACAAAGTTCAGCCGCTTCCAGTGTTCATTGGCGGCCCTGCGCCCAAAGAATGCCAGCCGCAGCATCGGCGAGCGGGCGTAATCGCCGAGGATGCTGCTCACTGGCTCAGTCGAGGCGAAACCACCGATAGCCATAGCCATCAAGCTCGATAAGAGTGGCGTCGGCGGTAAGGTTGGAATCGTAAATTCGGTTACCGAATATATCGGTCAGCTTCCGTCCCTTCGGAATATCCCAGATCTCCGTGCTGCAGCTCGTCTGTGATAAATTGTGCAGCACCAGCACGAATTTGCCTTGCCAAACGAAATGTTGGATCAAGACAGCGGGACAGTTGCTTTCGGGTACGGTGCATTCACCCCAGCCGATCTCCGGGCACGACTGGCGCATTTCGACCAGACGCCGCAACCAATTGAACAGCGAATCCGGGTCGCGTTGCTGGGCAATCGCATTCACGTTGGCTGGTGCGTATTGGCCCTCGCGGATCACATGATGAAGCAAACGATTCCCCGGCCGCGTGGAGAATCCGGCGTTTTCGTCGTCCGTCCATTGCATGCACGTACGGACAGGCCATCGCTCAGGAAGCGTCAGATCGTCGCCCATTCCCAGTTCGTCGCCGTAGTAAATGACCGGTGTACCAGGAAGACTGAACAGCAGGCTGAATGCCAGCTCGATGCGGCGGCGATCGTTTCCGAACATGCAGGCGAGCCGCCGCCGAATTCCCCGTCCGTAAAGCTGCATTTTGCGGGTTGGAGCGAATGCAGCATAAACTTCGTCGCGCTCTTCAGAAGTTAAACGGCCGAGGTCCAGCTCATCATGATTGCGTAGAAATTGAGCCCAGTGTGCGAATTCGGGGCAGCTGGCTCATGCAGCGCCGCAGCGGTTCGGCACTTTCCCGTGCAAGTGCAAGGAACAAGTGCTGGTTCAGTAGGAACGCAAATAGCATGTGGATCCGCGATCCATCGCCAAAATAATGCTGAAGCTCCGTGGGAGCTACATTTGCTTCCGCCAGCAACACCGCATCACCTTTGCGCCAGGACAGGAAATTGCGGAGCTCGGCGAAAAACTCATACCGAGGCTTCGCCGGACGATCTGGACGTATTTCCTCCACGACGAACGGTGCAGCGTCTATTCGGAATCCCGAAACACCGAGTTCAAGCCAGAAGCCGAAGATCCTGAAGATTTCTTCGCGGACGGCAGCGCAGGCTATGTTGAGGTCAGGTTGATGTTGGTAAAACCGGTGATAATACCACGAGCGCGCGCAGAGGTCGTAAGTCCAGACGCTGAGTTGAAACCCGGGAAATACGACGCCTTCTGTGCTATTTTCGGGTTCGCTGGTTGACCAGACGTAATATTCCCGAAACGGCGACGACGGGTCGGCGCGAGCCTGCTGAAACCATGGGTGCCTGTCCGAAGTGTGATTGATGGGAAGATCGACTATCAGCCGCAATCCGCGCAGTCGGGCCTGATGACTGAATTCGACGAAATCGCCCAACGTTCCGAGTGCCGGCGCGATGTTGTAGTAATCCGTGACATCGTAGCCGTGGTCTAGTCCGGGACTGGGATAAAATGGAAGCAACCACAGGCAATTTACGCCGAGTTGAGCGATATGATCGAGCTGCTCGGTTAGTCCCTTGAAATCGCCGATCCCGTCTCCGTTGCCGTTCTTGTAGGTGGCTACGTTGAGGCTGTAGATCACGGCGTTCTTGTACCAGAGGTCGAGCAAGCGCCGACTTCCTTTGCTGGTGAGCGAGCGAACGGCTTGCAGGTAACCACCAGTGTGGACAGTCGTTCCGGGAATTAGTGGCAATGGGACGCAATGGGACCTGGGCGGGCGTGCGCGTTTAGGTCGCGTCCAATTTGACCGAAAGCATTGCAGGGCGTCCTTTAGGACGCCACAAGTCGTTGCGCGCGTCCCTGACCGCAACCCACCAGCGTCGGCCGAGCACAGCAATTGTGGCGACACCAAAGGAGCGAGTATCCGAAGGCCAGAGCAGGTCCGGGAAGATAGGCTACTCTTCAGAGGCACGAGCTCCACGCCGTGGCGCGACGAACCTTATCGGAAGGCGCCAATGTCTCGGTTGGGCCATAAGCCGCCGATGATGGCCAAGCGGGGCGACTTTCGGTTTGGGCTCGGAAGCCGACTTTTGTGAGTACACGCTCGGAGGAAGTTCGATCCCCGGTCCATGCACCAATCCCCGGTGAGCGGCGTCATCTACGCGACGAGCTGCCTTGCGGCGGCAGAGATCATCACCAGTCCGCCCGTGATCACCGCCACGTCGAGGATCGCGGTGTGGATGTGGATCGGCATCCGCTCGACGAAGGCTTTTGCGAGGAACGCACCGGGAATCGCAATCGCGCCGACCAGCAGCGCAAAGGCGAGCACCTGCGCGGTCACCGCGCCGGCAAGGCCGAACACCGAGATCTTGATCAGGCCGGTGCCGAGCGAGATCATCGCATCGGTAGCGATCACCGCGGCGCCTTCGAGGCCTGCGGCCACCAGCAGCGAGAGCAGGATCACGCCGGAGCCCGAGGTGCCGCCGACCAGCACGCCGTAGCCGACCGAACCGGCCGCAAGGCCGGTATCGCCGATCCTGAGCTCGCGACGGCGCAGCACGCGGCGCAGCGGTACGCTCAGGATCAGCATGGTGCCGATCACGAGCGCCGCGCCCGCATTGGTCAGACGCGTGTAACCGTAGGCGCCGAGCGCGGTCGTCAGCGCCGCGCAGGCGAGCACGTCCATCGCTCGACGTTCGGTCTCCCTCAAACAGCCGAAATGGCAACGCCGCGCGCGTTGGGCAGTTTAGGGCCACAACAGACCTCAGCCAAGAGAGCTTGCCACTGGGCTTTGTTGTCCGCAGATGGAGGCTTTGCTGCCTACGTGGTAGAGTTGCCTATGGTTCGCAAAAAGCAGCAAGCCCCGTTGGCATTTAAGAACACATCCAAGCTTGGGGACTGGCTTGAGAAGCACCATGGCACTGCGACCGAACTCTGGGTGCGGATCTTCAAATCAGACACGGGCGTGCCGTCTGTGACGTGGAACGATTGCGTTATTGAGTCCATCCGCGTCGGTTGGATCGATGGCCAGATGAAACCTTTCGACGACACGTCGTACTTGCAACGACTTACCCCGAGGAAGGTGAATTCCAATTGGTCGGCCAAGAACTGCCGTCACGCAACAACCCTGATCGCTGAAGGGCGGATGCTTCCCGCTGGATTGGCTCAGGTCGAAGCGGCCAAGTCGGATGGACGATGGGACACCGCATACGCGGGCTCAGCGGACATGACTATCCCGCAAGACTTTCTTGACGCCTTGGAGGACATGCCTGCGGCGAAAGCGTTCTTCGCGACGCTCGATCGCAGAAATCTCTATTCAATCTACTATCGCCTTCATACAGCGAGGAAGCCCGAGACGCGCGCCAGACGGATCGCGCAAATTGTTGCGAAACTGGATCGTGGCGATAAGTTTCACTGACCCATGCAGCCTCTCCGAGAGAGTAAGCCATAGCGGGCAGATGATCGGCTGCACTGTGCCGCTTGTGAAGCAAAACCGGCCGTCGCTCCACCATTTCGATCCGGCATCACCCCGACTCATGCACCGCATCAATTAACAGCCGGGTCAGCGGCGGCAAGCGGACCGGCAGACATGGTGAGGACCGGCCCTTACCGAAGAATTGAGAAGATCGTGCCGCCTATTTCCGATTAAACACCTCCGTACACCACGCCTGCTGATCTTCGGGCTTGCCCACAAAAGCACACTCAAATGGGCCGCCGGTTATTCCGGAAAGTTTTCCAGTTCCCTTGACGGTGTTCTCGCCTTTTGCCTTACCGTCAGTAACCGTGATGGTAAACGGCCCCTTTAGTTGGTCATCGCCGGTGCCCCAAGTGAGTTCGCCCTCACCCTTACCGGTCTCTTGTGTAAGACTATACGTCCCAGAAGCAGGTGCCATGTGCAGAGGACCGCTGCCAGCGTCGTTGAAGGTGATCCCCCACAGGGTCCCGTAGGCAAATCCTTTGTCTACGCGTTCTTGGATCAATTTCCACCCGCTGTGGACTTTGATCGTGCCCGCGTCCTCAGCCCATGCCGGCAGTACCAAACCGGCGGCGAACAGCGACGCAAAAAGGATTTTACGCATCTTGGAGTCTCCTCTTTGGGTTCGTGTGTCGAGGGATGATCCCGCCAAGTGAAGTCCAGTTCGCGTTCGTGGGGGGAGCTAACCATTATGAGGTACCAAGACGCGCAGGCGGTAAGCTTGCCCCGCGAGGTCTGAACAGGGTTAAAAGCTGCGGTCAGCACGTTCATCGCTCGATGTTCGGTCTCCCTCGATCAGCCGACATGGCAACGGCTCGCGCGTTGGGCAGCTTAGGGCCAGGAAGAGATGGCTCTGGCACGTTGGTGCGGCAGATAACCAAACGCCCGCGGCATTCGTTTTCAACTCAGAAGGCAGCTCCGGCCAGCAAAAAAACGCCGCCAAGCGCGACCATCACGAGTCCGGGCCAGTTCGATTTGACGCCGAAGCCGCTACCGGGCCTTTCAGGCTCCAGCGTGTCACGCCCGGAGCGAAGCCATTTCCCACCGCTGAATCGGCCTCGCCAGATGGGCTGAAATGCCATTTGGAGTACGCCGCCGAAAACAAGGAGCACACCAAGCCATATGAGAGTCATGCTCATCTCCTCTACCCGCGAACGCCGCTAGATTGCTGCGCCGAGAACCGTGGCCCATCCAGCGTCTGCCGGTGCTCTCGGAATCAGACCGACTCTGAAAGCCGCCGGACGCACCGGCGTGCCGCACCTAGGCCGAGGAACGCACTCACCGAAGCTCAGGCTACGTCTAGGCGTCCTGCTTAGTCCTCATCCGGCTCGCGCACGACCGGCGGTTCGTCGGTTTGGTTCTCGTCCTCGTCTTGCTCTTCCTCCTCTTCCTCCTCTTCCTCCTCATCCTCTTCGTCGTCATCGGGATCCCGGGGCGGCATCGTGTCGGGCATGATCGCGAAGACATGCCGGTCGATCTTAGCTGGAACCAGCTCGGGGGGTGGGGTCATGTTGTTGCTCCTCAGATGTGACCCTTGAGCACTCTACCCCTTTTTGGCGGGGCAGACACGAAATTGGCGGCCAGCGCGCCGGTTATCTCTATCAGACGCGCTAGTCCTCGCATTCGAGGTGATCCGCGGTCCAGGCGCGGCAATTGGGCCGGGGTCATCTACGCGACGAGCTGCCTTGCAGCGGCAGAGATCATCACCAGTCCGCCGCTGATCACCGCGACGTCCAAGATCGCGGTGTGGATGTACACCGGCATCCGCTCGACGAAGGCTTTTGCGAGGAACGCACCGGGGATCGCAATCGCGCCAATCAGCAGCGCAAGCGCGAGCACCTGCGCGGTCACCGCGCCGGCAAGGCCGAACACCGAGATCTTGATCAGGCCGGTGCCGAGCGAGATCATCGCATCGGTCGCGATCACGGCTCCGCCTTCGAGGCCGGCGGCCATCAGCAGCGACAGCAGGATCACGCCGGAGCCCGAGGTGCCGCCGACCAGCACGCCGTAACCGATGGAGCCGGCGGCAAGGCCGGTGTCGCCGATCCTGACCTCGCGGCGGCGCAGCACGCGGCGCAGCGGCACGCTCAGCATAAGCATGGTGCCGATCACGAGCGCCGCGCCCGCATTGGTCAGGCGCGTGTAACCGTAGGCGCCGAGCGCGGTTGTCAGCGCCGCGCAGGCGAGCACGATCAGAGCGCGGCGGCGGTCGGCATAGCGCAAGTAAGCTATCGCGCGGCTGAGATTGGTGAAGATCGCGGAGATCGCGATGATCGGCACCACCGGCTCAGCGCCGACCATCGGCACCAGCACCAGCGGCATCAAAGCGCCGGTGCCGTAGCCGGCAAGACCACCGATGATCGAAGCCAACAACGCCATCGTTGCTACCAGCAGGAGCTGGTAAATCGGGATGTCGGCGAAGCCTGAAACGATGGTCACGTTCTCTCGTCGCGGCGGACGCGGGCGGCAGCTTGATCGGCGATGGCAGCGAGCGCGGCTTGCTCTAGTGGAAAATCCGCCGCAAGCCAAGCGTCCTCGGCGAGCGTCAAGACATGTCCGAGCGCAGGTCCTTCCGCCATGCCGCGCGCGATGAAATCGGCCGCCTTCAACGGAAATTTCGGCGCAGTCCAGCGCTGCGGCAGCTCGGCGAGCGCGCGCCAGCGCGACGATCCGACGTCGCCACCGGCCCGGGCCCAGGCCAGCAACACGCGTTCCTGATAGCGCTCTGCGCCGAGCCGGTAGAGCAGCCGCCGCGCCTTCGGCTCGTTCTTGGCGGCCAAGCGCCACCAGCGATGCCCCATCGAATCCAGCGCCTTGGTCTCGCTATTGGAGAGCCGCAGGCGCGCGGCGATGCGCTTGGCATCTTCGGTCACCGCGACCGTCAGCGCGGCCAGGCGCCGCGTGCTGCTTGCGGTGAGGCCGAGCTCGCGCTCGATTGCGATCATCGCCGACAGCGGCCCCGTATAGACCACGCCTCCGGTCAGCGCCTGCAGCAATCCGCCCTCCGCCATGGCCAGCACGGCCGCGGATGCACCGCCGGCGACCAGCAGCTTCAGCATCTCCATGCGCACCCGCTCGGCCGAGAGGTTCGCAAGGCCCGCGCGTGCCCGGATACAGGCGAGATAGCCGTCGCGGTCTGGCTCGCCGGCGCCGAAGGCAGCGTGGATGCGGAAAAAACGCAGGATGCGCAAATAGTCCTCGGCGATGCGCTGGCCGGGATCGCCGATGAAGCGCACGCGGCGCGCTCTGGCATCCGCAATCCCGCCGACATAGTCGTGCACGACGCCGCCCGCATCGACGGACAGGCCGTTCATGGTGAAGTCGCGCCGCTCGGCATCCTTCACCCAGTCGCGGCCGAACGCGACCTTGGCCTTGCGGCCGAAAGTTTCGGTGTCCTCGCGCAGCGTCGTCACTTCATAGGGATGCCCGTCGATGACGAGCGTGACGGTGCCGTGGTCGATCCCGGTCGGCACGCTCTTGATGCCGGCGGCCTTGGCACGCCGCATCACTTCGTCCGGCAACGCGGTAGTCGCGATGTCGATGTCACCGGGTGAGAGACCGAGCAGCGCGTTGCGCACCGCGCCGCCGACCACCCGCGCCTCCTCGCCATTCGCGCCCAGCAATCGCAGGACGCGCCCGGTCCCGCCTGCGGTCAGCCAGGGCGCATTGGCGAGTAACGGCTCCGCGCTCATCGTCCAGCCCTTATTTTTCCGTGCCCGGCACGAATTTGCCGTTCTCGATATGCGCGGGAACGTAGGTCGAGTCCGGTCCGGCGCCGGAGAAATGTGCAAGGCCGACCAGCCCCGCGATCACCAGCGCGATCGCCACCAGGGCAAGGCGCGCAACGATGGTGACCGGCCAGGACGATCGCGCGAACAGGCCGGATCGGGTGGCGGCCAGGAACAGCGCATAGATGGCAAAGGGAATAAGGAAGATTCCGATCTCGGTCAGAACCGTCCGGATCATGACGAATAGATCCGCTCATACAGCACACGCAGCATTCCCGCCGTCGCACCCCAGATGTAGCGTTCCGCGAATGGCATCGCGTAATAGGAACGCTCCATGCCGCGGAATTCCTTGCTGTGCACCTGATGGTTCACCGGGTTCATCAGGAAGGATAGCGGCACTTCGAATGCGTCATCAACCTCTGAATGATTGATCGTGAGCTCGAAGCCCGGCCGCACCCTGGCCACTGTCGGCAGGATGCGGAAGCCGAACGCGGTCCCGTAGAGGTCGAGATAGCCGATCGGCTCGACGAAGTCGCGCGACAGCCCAATCTCCTCCTCGGCCTCGCGCAGCGCCGCATCGAGCGGCGAGGAGTCGGTCGCGTCGATCTTGCCGCCAGGAAAGGCGATCTGGCCGGCATGGTCGTTCAGATGCGCCGAGCGCTGCGTCAGCAGGATGGTCGGCTCGGGATGGTCGACCACTGCGATCAGGACCGCCGCCGGCCGTACCGGCTGCTCGCGCGCGATGATCTCGAGCATCCTGTCGGTGCCGGGATCGCCCGAGGCGGGAATGATGTTCGGATCATAGAGACCGGGCGGGACGTCGAAATCAAGCTTGGCCCTGGAGCGGGCGAAGAAATCCGCCGCGCTGAGCGCGACCGGATCGTTCTGCAGGATAGGTTTGTTCAAAGCGCGGCCCTCACCTGCTCAGCGTCGGCCATGGCGAAGAATTCGCCGGCCGACTCGACGCCGAACATCGGCTGGCCATCGACCATCCGCTCCTCGCCCATGTCAACCAGATCGTAATAGAGCGCGCGGGTGACCTTGGCCCAGAGATCGGCGCGGACGTGCAAGTATGGCGTCAGCCCGCCGTCCCTCGCCTGCTCGAAACGCAGCCGGTGCGCGGCGTCGCAGGTCACCCAGTCGTCGACATTGGTGCGGAAGCGCAGCACGCGATGGCCACCCTCGCGCTCCTTGAGCATCTCGACCGCCATGAACGGCGCGTCGTCGACGCGAATGCCGACCTTCTCCACCGGCGTGACCAAAAAATGCTTGTCGCCCTCGCGCTTGAGAATGGTCGAGAACAGGCGGACCAGCGCGTGACGCCCGATTGGCGTCCCCATGTAGAACCAAGTACCATCAGAGCCGATTCGGATATCGAGATCGCCGCAAAACGGCGGATTCCACAGATGCACCGGAGGCAGCCCCTTCGTGGCACCTTCGGCATTGGCAGCACTTTTGGCGGCGGCAGTCAGCCCTTCAAGGCCGCGATCGGCACTCTGCCCTTGGTTCGCCATGGTTTGCCCTGACTTTGTCCTTGGCACGATTGGTGCAGGTCTACGTTGTTTTCGGGTGTGCGGTTCCACTCCGGATTAATCCGATGTGCGAGGTCGCCACTTCGTGATGCCGTACATAACCCGAAGCCGATAAGGTGGGGATAGGTTAATTCAACGAATACATGGCCTTCCTGCAAGTCTAGCATAGGCCCATGATCCGGCGTGATGACCTGACGCGATGTGCCGAGGTGACGACGCAGGCAAGCCGCGTGACAGGCTGAAGGAGCGAGCGAATGGCGGAAAGTGTCGAGAAACTCGAAGACGGAATCGTCCGTTCGGCCGAGCAGGTATCTAGCCAGATTCGCGCGGCGAAGGAGGCGATCGCGTCGGTCATCTTCGGCCAGGATCGCGTGATCGAGAACACGCTGGTTACGATCCTCTCCGGCGGTCATGCGCTGCTGATCGGCGTGCCCGGTCTCGCCAAGACCAAGCTGGTCGAGACGCTCGGCGTCACGCTGGGCCTGGACGCCAAGCGCATCCAGTTCACGCCCGATTTGATGCCGTCGGACATTCTCGGCGCCGAGGTGTTAGATGAGAGCACCGCGGGCAAGCGGGCCTTCCGCTTTATTGCGGGTCCGGTGTTCGCGCAGCTGCTGATGGCCGACGAGATCAACCGCGCCAGCCCGCGCACGCAGTCGGCGCTGCTGCAGGCGATGCAGGAGCAGCACATCACGGTTGCGGGTGCGCGCCATGACCTGCCCAAGCCCTTCCACGTGCTCGCCACGCAAAACCCGCTGGAGCAGGAAGGCACCTATCCGCTGCCCGAGGCGCAGCTCGACCGCTTCCTGATGGAGATCGACGTCGACTATCCCGATCGCGATGCCGAGCGCCGCATCCTGTTCGAGACCACCGGCGCCGAGGAGACGCTGGCCAGGGGCTCGATGAGCGCCGATGCGCTGATCGTCGCGCAGCGGCTGATCCGGCGCCTGCCGGTCGGCGATTCTGTGGTGGAGGCGATCCTGTCGCTGGTGCGTTCGGCCCGTCCGGGCGTGGAGAGCGGCGAAGCCGGCAAGTTCATCGCCTGGGGCCCCGGCCCGCGCGCCAGCCAATCGCTGATGCTGGCCGTGCGCGCGCGTGCGCTGATCGACGGCCGTCTCGCGCCTTCGATCGATGACGTGCTCGACCTCGCCGAGCCCGTGCTGAAGCACCGCATGGCGCTGACCTTCCAGGCGCGCGCCGAAGGCCGCACGATTCCGGACGTGATCCGGCAATTGAAGACACGGATTGGTTGATGGCGGCAGAGAACGGGCACACAGCGAGGGAGATCATCGCGATCCGACGTGCCGATGGCGAAAGCCGTACGCTCGCCGCTTCGCTGCCGCGCCTGGTGCTCGAGGCCCGCCGTATCGCCGCCAACGTCATCCACGGCCTGCACGGCCGACGGCGTGCCGGCTCCGGCGAAAGCTTCTGGCAATACCGCCGCTTCGTCTCGGGCGAGCCGTCGCAGAACGTCGACTGGCGCCGCTCGGCGCGTGACGACCATCTTTACGTCCGCGAGCAGGAATGGGAAGCCGCGCACACGGTTTGGATCTGGCCCGACCGCTCGCCCTCGATGGCCTTCGCGTCGAAGACCGCGCGCGAGTCCAAGCTCGAACGCACGCTGATCGTCGCCTTCGCCCTGGCCGAGCTGCTCGTCTCCGGCGGCGAACGCGTCGGCATTCCCGGACTGATGGCGCCGACCGCGAGCCGCAGCGTGATCGACAAGATGGCGCAAGCGATGCTGCATGACGACGCCGAACGCCTCAGCCTGCCGCCGTCCTTCGTGCCGTCGGCGCTCGCCGAGACGATCGTGCTGTCGGATTTCTGGTCTCCGATCTCCGAGATCAGGACGACGCTCACAGGGCTGTCCGGCTCCGGCGCGCATGGCACCCTGGTGCAGATCGTCGATCCCGCCGAAGAGTCGTTTCCGTACTCCGGCCGCGTCGAGTTCGTCGAGCCGGAAGGCTTCGGCGTGATCACCGCCGGCCGCGCCGAGAGCTGGGCACAGGATTACACCGCGCGGCTCGCGCTGCACCGCGACCAGATCCGCGCCGAGACCAACAAGCTCGACTGGCTGTTCACCACGCACGCGACCGACCGCTCGGCCGCCGAACTGCTGCTGTTCCTGCATGCCGGCATGCAGGTGAGCAAGTCGGGCGCCCGCATCGCGACGATCAAGGCGGGGCCGGCCGCATGATAGGATTGCCGCTCGCCTTCACCGAACCGCTGCTCCTGATCGGCCTCGTCAGCCTGCCCGTGCTGTGGTGGCTGCTGCGGGTGATGCCGCCGCGGCCGCGGCGGATCGAATTTCCGCCGACGCGGCTGTTGTTCGACATCGCGCCGCGCGAAGAGACGCCCTCGCGGACGCCATGGTGGCTGACTGCGTTGCGGCTCCTAGCTGCGGCGCTCGTCATTTTCGCCGCCGCCGGCCCGATCTGGAATCCGCAAACGGGCGCCGCCGGCAGCAAGGCGCCGCTGATGATCATGTTCGACGATGGCTGGAGCGCGGCGTCGCACTGGGACATCAGGATCAGGGCCGCCGATGAGCTGATCGCCAACGCCGACAACGATCGCCGCGCTATCGCGCTGGTGCCGCTGTCGGAGCCGAACCGCGACATCACCCTGATGCCGGCGGGTGCGGCGCGCGTGGCGCTGCGCCAGCTCGCCCCGAAGCCTTATTCGATCGATCGCGTCGAGACCCTGGCGGCAATCGACCGTTTCCTGAAAACGACCGGCGACTGCGAGGTCGCGTGGTTGTCTGACGGCGTCGACACCGGCCGCGGCGAAGAATTCGTGGCCGGCCTCGGCAAGACTGTCGGCGATCGCAACCTGACTGTGTTCGAAGGCGGTACCTCTGCGCCGCTGGCGCTGGTCGCGGCCGAGAACGCCGCTGCCAGGATGACCGTGAAGGTGCTGCGCACCGACAGTGGCATTGCCGTCGGCACCGTGCGCGCGCTGGACCAGAAGGCCTCGCCGATCGGAGAAGCCCGTTATTCGTTCGGCCCGCAGGACAAGGAAACCGACGCAGCGTTCGATCTGCCGGTCGAGCTGCGCAACGACATCACGCGGCTCGAAATATCCGGCGAGCGCTCCGCCGGCGCAGTGCAGCTGCTCGACAAGCGCTGGCGCCGCCGCGCCATCGGCATCGTCTCGGGTTCGACCAGCGAAACCGCGCAGCCGCTGCTGGCGCCGACCTTCTACCTCACCCGCGCGCTGGCGCCGTTCGCAGACGTGCGGCTCGCCGACAGGGGCTCGCCGCAGCAGGGCATCACCCAATTCCTCGACCAGAAGCTGCCGATGATCATCCTGGCCGATGTCGGCACCATCGCGCCCGAGCTGCGGGAGCGCCTCAACGCCTGGATCGACCAGGGCGGCGTGCTGGTGCGGTTCGCGGGCCCCCGCCTGGCGCAGGCCGAAGACGATCTCGTGCCGGTCAAGCTGCGCAAGGGCGGCCGCACGCTCGGCGGCACCCTGACCTGGGAGAAGCCGCAGCATCTCGCCTCCTTCGCCGCCGACGGGCCGTTTGCTGGCGTCGTGGTCCCCAAGGACGTCACCGTGAGCCGCCAGGTGTTAGCCGAGCCCGACGCGGTGCTCGCCACCAAGAGCTGGGCTTCGCTGGAGGACGGCACGCCGCTGGTGACCGGCGAGCATCGCGGCAAGGGCCTCGTCAGCCTGTTCCACGTCAGCGCCGACATGCGCTGGTCGGATCTGCCGATGTCAGGCACTTTCGTCGAAATGCTGCGGCGTGTCGTCGACATGTCCGGCTACACCGCCAAGCCCGGCGCCGGGGTCGCAGCCGAGACCACCGCCGAGACGGTGGCGCCGCTGCACATCCTCGACGGCTTCGGCGCCTTCGGCCCGCCGCCGGCCACCGCAAAACCGCTGCCCGCGGATTATCGCGACCGCGCCACACCCGATCATCCGCCGGGCTTCTATGGTCCGGCCGAAGGACCGCTCGCCGTGAACACGCTTGCCGCCTCCGACCGTATCGCCGCCCTGAACACCGCGAGCCTGCGCGCCCGGCACGCCACCTACACCAACGCCGAGCCGCGCGATTTGCGCGGCTGGCTGCTGTCGACGGCGCTTGCGCTGTTCCTGATCGACGCGGTCATCGTCGCTCTGCTCGGCGGCGGCATCGCCGCGCTGCTGCGCCGCCGCGCCGCGCCAGCGATGATCGTGCTCGGTATCGTGCTTGCAGGCCTCGCGTCGCTCTCGCCGGCGCCCTCGCGCGCCGACGGCATCACGGACGAGTTCGCGATGAAGGCGGTGTCGCAGACCCGCCTCGCCTATGTCGTGACAGGCAATGCCGACGTCGATTCCATCGTCAAGGCGGGGATGAACGGGCTGACGCTGTTCCTGGCGCAGCGCACTGCGCTTGAGGCCGGCGATCCCGTCGGCGTCAATCCCGCGCGCGACGAGCTCGCCTTCTTTCCGCTGATCTACTGGCCGATCGTGCCCGGTGCGCCCAAGCCGCCGCAGGATGCCATCAACAAGATCGACGCCTACATGAAGCAGGGCGGCACCGTGCTGTTCGACACCCGCGATGCGATCGAAGCACCGCCCGGCGCGAACGGTGCCGCGCAGACCCCGGCCATGCAGACGCTGCGCGAGATCCTGTCCTCGCTCGACGTGCCCGAGCTCGAGCCGGTGCCGCGCGAGCACGTGCTGACCAAGACCTTCTACCTGCTGCGCGACTTCCCCGGCCGCTTCGTCACCGGCCAGACCTGGGTCGAGACCCTGCCGCGCGATGAGGACGAGGACAGCGCGCAGCGTCCGGCGCGCGGCGGCGACGGCGTCTCGCCGATCATCATCACCTCGAACGACCTTGCCGGTGCCTGGGCGGTGCGGCCCGACGGCCAGGCCATGCTGCCAGTGACTGGCGGCGACACCCGCCAGCGCGAATTCGCCTACCGCGCCGGCGCCAACATCGTGATGTACACCCTGACCGGCAACTACAAGGCCGACCAGGTGCACGCACCGGCGCTGATCGAACGGCTGGGGCAATAGGATCGATATGAATTACGGCATCGCGTTCACGCCGCTCGTTCCCGCGATCGTTCTCTGGCTCGCCCTGGCCGCGATCGTCGTGGTCGCGCTGGTGCTGCTGCTGGCGCGCGCGCGGGGGGCGGCCGTGCGCGTCGCCGCGTTGGCGCTGTTCCTGCTGGCGCTCGCCAATCCCTCCTTCACCCGGGAGGATCGCGATCCCCTCACCTCGGTCGCCGCGGTTGTCGTTGACAAGAGTCCGAGCCAGAATTTCGGCAACCGCAATCGCGAGGCCGCGCAGGCGCAGGAGGCGCTGGTCGACAGCCTGAAGAAGATCAAGGGCCTCGAAGTCCGCGTCGTCGATGCCGGACAGGCCGACGGCGAGACCGACGGCACGAAACTGTTCGGCGCCCTCGCCTCGGCCTTGTCGGACGTGCCGGTCGACCGCGTCGCCGGCGCGTTCCTGATCACCGACGGCCGGGTCCATGACATTCCGGCGAACGCAACCGCGCTCGGCTTCCAGGCGCCGGTGCATGCGCTGGTGACCGGGCAGAAGGACGAGCGCGACCGCCGCATCGCAATCACGGCGGCGCCGCGCTTCGGCATCGTCGGGCAGACCCAGACCATCAGCTACCGCCTCGACGACCAGGGCGTCACCGGCGAGCGCGCCAAGGTCACGGTCCGCAGAGACGGCGAGGTCATCAACGAGCGCACGCTATCGAGCGGCCAGGCCGCAAGCGTCGACGTCGACATCAAGCATGCCGGCCCGAACATCGTCGAGATCGAGGCTTCGCCCCTCGAACGCGAACTGACGCCGGTGAACAACCGCGCGGTTGTCGCCATCGACGGCGTACGCGACAAGCTGCGCGTGCTCTTGGTCTCGGGCGAGCCGCATTCCGGCGAACGCACCTGGCGCAATCTGCTCAAGTCCGACGCCAGCGTCGATCTCGTGCATTTCACCATCCTGCGTCCACCGGAGAAGCAGGACGGCACGCCGATCAACGAATTGTCGCTGATCGCGTTTCCGACCCGCGAGCTGTTCCAGCAGAAGATCAACGAATTCCAGTTGATCATCTTCGACCGCTACGCTCGCCAGGGCGTGCTGCCGATCGCCTATTTCGACAACATCGCACGTTATGTCCGCTCGGGCGGCGCGGTGCTGGTCTCGGCCGGCCCTGACTACGCCTCCAACACCAGCATCTGGCGCACGCCGCTGGATTCGGTGCTGCCGGCCGAGCCGGTCGGCGTGACGGAAAAGCCGTTCTATGCGCACCTGTCTGACATCGGCAAACGCCATCCGGTCACACGCGGGCTGGAGGGCTCCGCCAGCGAGCCGCCACGCTGGAGCCGATTCTTCCGCACCGTCGACACCCGCAATGCGATCAACCCGCCGGTCATGACCGGCGTCGATGGCAAGCCGCTGTTGTTCCTGTCGCGTTTCGGCGAGGGCCGCGTCGCGCTGCTGCTGTCCGATCACATCTGGCTGTGGGCGCGCGGCTATGAGGGCGGCGGCCCGCATCTCGACCTGCTCAGGCGGATGTCGCACTGGCTGATGAAGCAGCCGGATCTCGACGAAGAAGCGCTGCGCCTTCAGGTGCAGGGCAAGGATCTCGTCGTGGTGCGCCAGACCATGTCAGACAGCGTCCAGCCGGTGAACGTAACCTCGCCGTCGGGCGTGTCGCACGACCTGACGCTCAGCCCTGGCGATCCCGGCGAGTGGCGCGCCAGCCTGCCCGCGAACGAGCTCGGCCTGTGGCAGGCCACCGACGGCACGCTGAAGGCGCTGATCAATGTCGGCCCGACCAATCCGAAGGAGTTTTCGGAAGTCACCTCCACCGCCGAAACCCTGAAGCCGCTCACGCAGGCGACCGGCGGCAACGCCGTGCGCGTGGTCGACGGCACCAGCGTCGAGCTGCCGCGCATCCTGCCGGTGCGCTCTGCGAGCGTCTTCCACGGCGACAATTGGATGGGCGTGCGGATGCGCGACGCCAGCGTCGTCAAAGGCGTCGGTGTGCTGCCGATCTTCGCCGGGGTGATCGGCCTGCTGCTGCTGCTCGGCGCCTTCGCCGCGACCTGGGTCCGCGAAGGGCGCTGATCTCCTGGAGCGCGAAAAAATTAGGCTCGGTTGGTGTTCGGGGTTCACCTCTCCCCCGCGGGGAGAGGTGCTTCGAGTTCTGGGCGCGCAGTTCAACTAAAATTCCATCCCACTCTAGTTGCCGGAACGACACATCGGCTCGCGGCCCTGCGTGCGCCGATCCGGCCGGCGTTGACATCCACCGTCCGATCGGGCGATGTTACATTGTAACGCCGCGATGGCAGGGGATTGGCCGCGCGGTGTGGGGCGTTTTCGGATGAAATGGTTTCGGTCGAATGTGAGGCATGCTGCCCGGCTCGCGTTGTTCGCGATGCTGGTGCAGTTCGCGCTGACGTTCGGCCACAGCCACTGGTTCGCGCGGGCCGCGCCCCTCGCCCAATCCTCGCTCCAGCAGACCGACGGCGCCAAGGACAGCGCCAAGGGCGCTGCTGCGATGGGCCGCGCCGCAGTCCAGACGCAATCGCCGGCCGGTCCCGACCGCGAGCATCCGGGCGAGGACAATTGCGCGATCTGCGCCGTCGTCGCGATGGCGGGCACAATTGTGTTCGCGACGTCGCCCGTGCTGCTGCTGCCGCAAGCGATCGAACTGCTCCACCGCACCACCGGCGCCGAATTCATCCATCTGAAATCCGCCGGCACGGCATTCCAGCCCCGCGCCCCTCCCGCGTCCTGACCTCCAACGCTTGATCACGCCCAGCCTCGCTAAATGTCGGCGAATGCCTGGGGAGAAGTTGAAGTCGAATTCCGTCGCACCGCGACGGCAGGCCGCCTCCGATCAGCAGACAATACAATCATGCGGACGGCGCCTGAGTGGAATCAGGACCATGTCATTTCAATCGCGACGCGCGCAGCGTCTTGGCGGAGCAAGCCTGCTCCTGCTCGGGGCCGCCGCCACACCAGCCTTGGCCCAGTCGGCCGAGGACAAGTCGTCGACCGAGATTCCCGCCGTCACCGTGACGGCGCCGAGCCCGATCGTGCGCAGAGCGGTGGTGCCTTCCCGCACCGCAGGCCGCGGCACGCGGACCGCGCGAGTGCGCAGCCGCCAACAAACGGCGGAAGCGACGCCCGCGGCGTCCGCGCCCGCCGCGCCGCAGCAGGGCGTGCTGCCTGTTGTGACCAACCAGTTCGCTACCGTCACCGTGGTGCCGAACGAGGAGATCCGCCGCGAGGGCGGCGGCCAGCTCGGCGATCTCCTGTTCTCCAAGCCCGGCATCACCGGCTCGAGCTTCGCACCCGGCGCCTCCAGCCGGCCGATCATCAGGGGTCTCGATGTCAACCGCGTCGGCATCGTCGAGAACGGCACCAATGCCGGCGGCGCCTCCGATCTCGGTGAGGACCATTTCGTCCCGGTCGATCCGCTCGCCACCAACCAGATCGAAGTGGTGCGCGGGCCGGCGGCGCTGCGCTACGGCTCGACCTCGATCGGCGGCGTCGTCAGCGCCACCAACAACCGGATTCCGGACGCGATGCCTGCGTGCGCGCCCTCATTCCAGAGCTATGGCATGCCGGCCAAGGCCCCGCTCGCGAGCGCCGCGACCGCTCCTTGCGTCACCGCCGAGACGCGCACCGCGTTCAGCTCGGTCGATCGCGGCGTCGAGAGCGGCGTGCTGCTCGACACGGGCGGCGGCAATTTTGCATTCCATGCCGACGCCTATGGCCGCACGACCTCCGACTACTATATCCCGAGCTATCCCTATCTGACCGACCAGTCGCGCCCGGTGAACGGCCGTCAGCCCAACTCGGCGACGCGCTCGGACGGCGCCTCGATCGGCGGCTCCTACTTCTTCCAGGGCGGCTATATCGGCGCATCGATCACGCAGAACGACTCGCTCTACCACATCCCCGGCATCGACGGCGCCGACCACAACACGCGGATCGACGCACATCAGACCAAGATCAACGTCAAAGGCGAGTACCACCCCGACGCGGCCGCGATCGACGCGGTCCGCTTCTGGGCCGGCGCGACCGACTACCGGCACAACGAGATCGGCCTTGCCGATCCCGGCAACCCCAACAGCGACGGCGTGCGCCAGACCTTCACCAACAAGGAGCAGGAGATCCGCACCGAGGTGCAGCTGATGCCGTTCAATGCCCGCTTCGCCGAGGTGACGACGGCGCTCGGCTTCCAGGTCGGACATCAGGAATTGAGTGCGCCGAGCCCCGACAATCCCGGCACGCTGTTCAACGGCCTGTGGGACCCGAACAACAGCACGCGCGTTGCTGGTTACGCCTTCAACGAGTTCAAGTTCACGGAGGCGACGCGGGCACAGATCGCCGGTCGCATCGAGCATGTCGAGCTGCACGGCACGACGCCTGATTTCCCCGCCGATTACCTGCCCGACGGCACGCCGCAGACGGCGATCGCGCGCAATCCGTCCTTCACGCCGAAGAGCGGCAGCATCGGTCTGCTGCAGGACCTGCCGGGTGGCATGGTCGGCAGCCTCACCGCGCAATATGTCGAGCGCGCGCCGAAGGCTGCCGAGCTGTTTTCACGCGGCGGCCATGACGCGACCGCGACGTTCGACATCGGTAATCCGAACCTCACCATCGAGACCGCGAAATCGATCGAGGTCGGCGTGCGCAGGGCGACGGGGCCGTTCCGGTTCGAGGCGACGGTCTACTACACGCATTTCGACAATTTCATCTATCGCCGCCTCACCGGCGTGTCCTGCGATGACGACTTTGCGTCCTGCGGGGGACCAGATGGCGAGCTGAACCAGGCGGTCTATTCGCAACGCAATGCCAATTTCCGCGGTGGCGAATTCCAGTCGCAGCTCGACGTCGGCGCCTTCCAGGGCGGCATCTGGGGCATCGAGAACCAGCTCGACTTCGTCCGCGCCACCTTCAGCGACGGCACCAACGTGCCGCGGATTCCGCCGCTCAGAATGGGCGGCGGCGTATTCTGGCGCGACGACAACTGGCTGATGCGCGTCAACCTGCTGCACGCCTTCGCGCAGAACAACGTCGCGGTGATCGCGGAGACGCCGACAGCGGGCTACAATTTGCTGAAAGCCGAGGTCAGCTACAAGACCAAGCTCGACCGCAACTGGTTCGGCGCGCGCGAAATGATGGCCGGCATCGTCGGCAACAATCTCCTCAACGAGAACATCCGCAACTCGGTTTCCTACACCAAGGACGAGGTGCTGATGCCCGGCATTGGCGTGCGGGCATTCGCGAACTTCAAGTTCTAAGCTCATACAGTCGGGGCCCACAGCGGCCCCGGCTGGCCTCGCCCGGCTGGTTCACGCCGTCGCAATGACAGAGTATGGGCACTGCCGCTGCGCTTCCCATTCACAGCGTCGTAGCACCTACCCGCGCGCCTTGCTCCAGTCCGGCGCAACCCGCCCGGATACGCCTTCGAAAGCGCCGTCGACGAGCTCGAACACCAGAATGCGGGCGGGGTCAACCGGACCCGGCATGGTGACGCGGCCCTTTGCGACCGGCTTGAAGCCGACGCGGCTGTAATAGGCTTCGTCGCCGACCAGGAGCACGATGGCGTGGCCTTTTTCCTTGGCGTCCTTCAGCGCGCGCTCCATCAGGAGACGGCCGATGCCGCGGTCGCGGAACGGCGGCTCCACGGTGAGCGGCCCCAGCAGCAGCGCCGGCGTGTCGCCGATCAGGATCGGCAACTGCCTGACCGAGCCGACCAGCAGCGTCCCAACGCGCGCGGTGAAGGACAATTCGAGCAGATGGTCGACATGCTCGCGGATGCGGTAGGCGCTGAGCACGAAGCGGCCGGGGCCGAAGGTGCGTTCGTGCAGCCGTTCGATCGCCTGAGCGTCGCCGGCGGCCTCGGGAAGGATGGTGAGTGAGAGATCGCTCATGTCAGCGCGCGGGATAGCACCTGAACGCAGCGCGGTCCATCGGGCAGCAAAGATGCTCAGTTCCTTTTTCAGCGCCGACGGGAGAGGTGTTCTGATTCGCCGGTTTGCACTGTTGAACGACAACCCTCACGCACCAGCACGGGCCGCCCTCATCGCCACGTCGCAATCAGCGGCTTGCCGTCCAGCACTTCGGCGATCCGCAGCCGTGTGCCGGGCGTGGTCCCCTCGGGCAGCGCCGTGATCGCGAAGAACCCGCATTCGACGATCTCGCGGTTCGGTCCGGGCAGGCGGTCCTGGCTGAACTGCCTGACGACGTAGACGGCGACGTGGTCGCGGCGGGAGACGTGGCTGTTGAGGAAGATGCCGTGCAGCATGGCGTCCCCGGTGAGATCAATGTCGCCCTCCTCCTTGAGTTCGCGCCGCAGCGCCTGCGCCATGGTCTCGCCGAAGTCGACGCCGCCGCCGGGCAGGTACCATCCGGTGACGTAGCTGTGCCTGACCAGAAACACCCGATTCTCGGCGTCCAGCACCACGGCGCGGACGCCGAGCGTCATGCCGCGGACCAGCAGGAAATAGGCATGGAAGAGACGCCGCAGCAGCGGCTCGCATTGTCGTCGAATGCTGTTCAGACGTTCTCGCATCAGGCCTTCTTGACGCCCCGTTTCGAGCCGCGCTTGCGCGCTGGCTGCGACCTTGCCATTACAGCGGAGCAATAGCGAGGCAATCGCGCGCCATGGCCCCCTTCACGCTCGCCCATCTGTCCGACCCGCATCTGCCGCCACTGCCGAAGCCGCGGCTGATCGAGCTCGCGGGCAAGCGCGCGCTCGGCTACATCAACTGGACGCGCAACCGGCACAAATACCAGCGCCGCGAGGTGCTCGACGCGCTGGTCGCCGATATGAAGGCCCAGGCGCCCGACCACATCGCCGTGACGGGCGATCTCGTCAACCTCGCGCTGGAAGCCGAGTTCGCGCCGGCCCTGGCCTGGCTCGAAAGCGTCGGTCCGCCCGACCGCGTCACCGCGATTCCCGGCAATCACGACGCCTATGTCAGCGCGACGCGCCATCGCTTCGGCGAGACGTTCCTGCACTACATCGCCGCGGATACGCCCGATACCGCAGCCTTCCCCGCCGTGCGCCGGCGCGGGCCGCTCGCGCTGATCAGCCTGTCCACGGCGGTGCCGACCCTGCCGCTGATGGCGACGGGCACGCTCGGGCGCGATCAGCTCGCGGCCCTCGCAGAGGTGCTCGAGCGGCTCGCGGCGGAAGACGTCTTCCGCGTGCTGCTGGTGCACCATCCGCTGAGATCCGTCGCGCGCCAGAAGCGGATGACGGACGCGGCCGAGCTGCTGGCACTGTTGAAACGGCATGGCGTCGAGCTGATTCTGCACGGGCACGACCACATTCATTCGACGATGTGGTTCGAGGGCCCGAACGGCAACATTCCCGCACTCGGCGTGCCTTCCGCCTCGGCGCTCGCGCACGGACGTTACCCGGCGGCGGCGTATAACCTGTTCACAATCGAAAAGGACAATTCCGGCTGGCGCTGCGAGCAGACGGTGCGGAGCCTGGGCGCTGGATTTCAGATCGGGCAGATCAAGCATGCGCGGTTGATTTGAGGCCATCGTCATTTTCCGGGGGCGCGCGGCAGGCGAGCTCTGATGCGCAATTGCGCATCAGAGAATCCATTCACCCGCATGCGCTGTGGCCCGGTAGATTCCGGCGCTCATGCTTCGCATGCCCGGGAATGACGACGGAGAGAGCCTCACCAGCTCCGCAAGGCGGCCAGCACAGCGAGGCCGAACAGCGCCGCGGCGCCGAGGATGAAGCCGAACAGGAACGGCCACACGCGCGAGCGGCGCGGCGGCGCGGCGGCGGGCTTCGGCTCGGGCGGCACCACCATCGCGCGCTCGCGCTCGATCATGCGGCGCGCGACATAGTCGGTGACGGCCTCGACGATAACGGCGGTGTCGTGCGATTCGGCGAGCACGATGCGGCCGAAGCGGGTGTCCTGGACGAAGCGGTACATCCGCTTGTCACGCCCCATCAAGATGTGGGCGACGACGTCGATCCAGAGCCTCGGCGTATCGCCCTGGCTGATGCCACGGTCGAACAGCTCGATCTGCTCCGGCACCTGCGCGAACAGAGGATCGAGCGCGTCGTTGAGGATCTCCAGCCGGGCCACCTCGGCATCTCTGAGGTCGACGACCACGCCGGTCCGGTCGGCGGCCTCGATCCGGGCGCGCAACAGTGCATCGCGCAGCCGCACCGGGCGCGGCTGGCTGGGATGAATCCCGCTGGTTTCGGGCTCTGACATTGTCGGCCTCGTCCTCAAACACGGGAATTAACCTATCAGCAACCACAGCGCCCGCAAAGGGTCCACAATTCCAGATACTTACGGCGCCCACAGACGTTTCACCTGTGCCAAAAACAGACGATCCCACCCAGGCTAAGGCCTGGATGGGACCATCCGTCCTTGGACGTCTTCTTAGTTAGATCGGCAGCCGGAATCCTTAGGCCGAGACCCGCGAAGGCTCCTCCACGATGGAGAAGCGGACGCCGGCCTTGTAGCGGCTCTCTTCCGACACCTCGCGCCAGCAGTCTTCGGCTTCCTTGCGGGTCTTGAACGGACCTTTGACCTGAGCCGAGCCTTCCACGAGCTTGTGGAAGTTCATCGAACCGAACTCGCCGCCGATCACCCAGAAATTGCTGCCTTTGGTCATGTCAGTCTCCTGTCGAAGTGCGTGATGCGTTAGCCGAACTGGTTCATCGTGTTGTGGGCGCCGCCCGCCTTCAGGGCAGCTTCGCCGGCGAAGTACTCCTTGTGGTCGTCGCCGATATCGGAGCCGGCCATGTTCTGATGCTTCACGCAGGCGATGCCCTGACGGATCTCGGCGCGCTGGACGTTCTTGACGTAGCCGAGCATGCCCTGCTCGCCGAAGTATTCCCGCGCCAGATTGTCGGTCGACAGCGCCGCCGTGTGATAGGTCGGCAACGTGATCAGATGGTGGAAGATGCCGGCACGCTTGGCCGAATCCGCCTGGAAGGTGCGGATGCGCTCGTCGGCTTCCTTCGCCAGCGGCGTGTCGTCATATTCCGCCTTCATCAGCTCGGCACGGTTGTACTGGCTGACGTCCTTGCCGGCTTCCTTCATCGCATCGTAGACCTGCCAACGGAAGTTGAGGGTCCAGTTGAACGACGGCGAGTTGTTGTAGGCCAGCTTCGCGTTCGGAACCACCTTGCGGATGCGGTCGACCATCTTGGCGATCTGCTCGATATGCGGCTTCTCGGTCTCGATCCAGAGCAGGTCGGCGCCGTTCTGAAGCGAGGTGATACAGTCCAGTACGCAGCGGTCTTCGCCGGTGCCCGGGCGGAACTGGTAGAGGTTGGAGGGCAGCCGCTTCGGACGCATCATCTTGCCGTTGCGGTTGATGATGACGTCGCCGTTCCTGGCGTTCTCCGCCGTCACTTCCTCGCAATCCAGGAAGCTGTTGTACTGGTCGCCGATGTCGCCGGGCCTGTGGCTGACGGCGATCTGCTGCGTCAAGCCGGCGCCGAGCGAGTCGGTGCGGGTCACGACGACGCCGTCTTCGACGCCGAGCTCGAGGAAGGCGTGGCGGCAGGCGCGGATCTTCGCGAGGAAGACGTCATGCGGCACGGTGACCTTGCCGTCCTGGTGGCCGCACTGCTTCTCGTCGGAGACCTGGTTCTCGATCTGGAGCGCGCAGGCGCCCGCTTCGATCATCTTCTTGGCAAGCAGATAGGTCGCCTCCGCATTGCCGAAGCCGGCGTCGATGTCGGCGATGACGGGCACGACATGGGTCTGGAAGTTGTCGATCTTCTCGATCAGCTCCTTCTCCCTGACCTTGTCGCCTTCCTTGCGGGCCTTGTCGAGCGCGCGGAAGATATCGTTGAGCTCGCGCGAGTCGGCCTGGCGCAGGAAAGTGTAGAGCTCCTCGATCAGGGCGGGCACCGAGGTCTTCTCGTGCATCGACTGGTCGGGCAGCGGGCCGAACTCGGAGCGCAGCGCGGCGATCATCCAGCCCGACAAATACAGGTAGGTGCGATCGGTCTTGCCAAAGTGCTTCTTGACCGAGATCAGCTTCTGCTGCGCGATGAAGCCGTGCCAGCAGCCGAGCGACTGGGTGTACTTGGTGGGGTCGCCGTCATAGGCGGCCATGTCGGCCCGCATCAGCGCGGCGGTGTAGCGGGCGATATCGAGGCCGGTCTTGAAACGGTTCTGCAGGCGCATGCGTGCGACGGCCTCGGCCTTCACCCCGTTCCAGGTCGGCTGGGTCTCAAGGAGCGCCTGAGCCGCCTCGATCTCGCTCTGATACGAAGCCGGGCGCAGGAGGGTGCTGATGCCGCGGGGCTGATAGTTCATGTGCCTGATCCTTTCGCGGTCGATGGCGAGCCATCGACATTCTTGACAATGCATTGCGAAATGCGTGTCAGGAGCTAAACGCGAAAACAGAAACTTCGTATAGATGGCTTGTTTCTTATTGGTGATGTCATGTAACATAAGAACATGTAATACATGTTACTTTGTAAATTTTGTAAATTATAGGTCATCAAGACTGTCCTTGATGCCTACGGAGTCCTGAGAAATGCCCGTCGATTCCGGGAAGAAACTGTTCTCCGGGAAGAAACTGTTCGTCGGCCCGCGCTTTCGGAGGATCCGGCAGCAATTGGGGCTGTCGCAGACCCAGATCGCCGAGGGGCTCTCGATCTCGCCGAGCTATGTCAACCTGATCGAGCGCAACCAGCGCCCGGTGACCGCGCAGATCCTGCTGCGGCTGGCCGAGACCTATGACCTCGACCTGCGCGACCTCGCCACTGCCGATGAGGACCGCTTCTTCGCCGAGCTCAACGAAATCTTCTCCGATCCCTTGTTCCGCCAGATCGACGTGCCCAAGCAGGAGCTGCGCGACCTCGCCGAGCTTTGCCCCGGCGTGACTCATGCGCTGCAACGGCTCTATGCCGCCTATACCGAAGCGCGCCAGGGCGAGACGCTGGCGGCCGCGCAAATGGCCGACCGCGACGTCGGCACGCGTTATGAGGCCAATCCGGTCGAGCGCGTACGCGAACTGATCGAGGCCAATCGCAACTATTTCCCGGAGCTGGAGCAGGCCGCGGAAAACCTTCGCGATGAGCTGAACGTGCCGGCCGAAGGGCTCTACGCGGCGCTGGCCGCGCGCTTGCGCGAAAAGCATTCGATCCAGACCCGCATCATGCCCGTCGACGTGATGCGCGAGACGCTGCGGCGGTTCGATCGCCATCGCCGTCAGCTCCTGATCTCCGAGCTGGTCGACCCGCCCGGCCGTGCGTTCCAGCTCGCCTTCCAGCTCGGCTTAGGTGAATGCGCGCAGCATTTCGAGACTATCATCGGCCGATCCGGCCCGCTCGACGACGCGCCGCGGCGGCTGTTCCGCATCACGCTCGGCAATTATTTTGCAGCCGCCGTCATGATGCCCTACCCGGCGTTCCTCGCCGCGGCCGAGGCGCTCAATTACGACATCCAGGTGCTGGCGCAGCGCTTCAATTCCGGTTTCGAGCAGGTCTGCCACCGCCTCACCACTCTGCAGCGGCCCAACGCGCGCGGCATTCCGTTCTTTCTCTTGCGCGTCGACAATGCCGGCAACGTCTCGAAGCGCTTCTCCTCCGGCACGTTCCCGTTCTCCAAATTCGGCGGCACCTGCCCCTTGTGGAACGTGCACTCGACCTTCGACACGCCGGACCGCCTGCTCAAGCAGGTGATCGAGCTTCCCGATGGCACGCGCTATTTCTCGATCGCGCAGATGGTGCGCCGCCCCGTCGCGCCGCACCCGCTGCCGCAACCGCGTTTCGCCATCGGCCTCGGCTGCGAGATCCGTCACGCCGCGCGCCTGACCTACGCTGCGGGCATCGACCTGGAGAAGACCGAGGGCACGCCGATCGGCGTCAACTGCCGTCTCTGTGAGCGCGAAAACTGCGCCCAGCGTGCCGAGCCGCCGATCACGCGCACCCTGATCCTGGATGAGACGACGCGGCGGGTGTCGAGTTTCGCCTTCTCGAATGCACGGGAATTGTGAAGCCGGGAGCAGTGGGGCGCAGGGTGCATTTGGCCAATGGCGCGCGCCACGTCCTCCTGTCGTCGCCCGCGAAGGCGGGGCATGCCAGTTGAAGATAGAGCTCTAACGCGCCCCGCCGCCTACGCCAGCGTATGCACGATCACCGGCCCGGCCGCAGCGCTCGCATGTCCCGCGAGCAGCGGAGCCAGATCCTTCTCGATCCAGGCGATCGCGCGCCGGTTCGCCTCCTCCGCCTGTTCGAACTTGTCGAAGATCGAGATCGCGGTCACCGTGTCGTCGCCGGCATAGACGACGTAATAAGCGCGGAAACCATCGACGTCGCTGATGATCGGGACGGCGCCGTCCTTGATGCGGCGCGCCAGCTCTTCAGCGCTCCCGCTTTTCGCCTTGGCCTGACGGATGGCGGCATACATGACATCCTCCTTCCGGCTACTGATGTAAGGGCCTGGTGCCCGGAGTGGATGTTACGCCGAAGCGCGCCGCCGATCCACGCTTGGTTAACCTCGCCCTAATCCGACGCCGCGATCTGCAACCAAGGATTAAGCACGCCTCAACATCGGTGCCTTAGTCTTGCCCCACTCACGTTTCGCGAACAACGGTGGCTTATCCTGCCGGGCGAGGTGAGATCAGGGGGTTCATCATGCGCATTGCGTTGCTGCTGACCGCAACCATCGTCGGCGCGCTCTTCGCCAATCCATCCATTGCCGGATCGCTCGATGCGTCGACTGACGCAGCGCAGCCGCTGCCGCCGGGCTTCCAGAGCTACCGCGGCTACATGTTCGATTTGTCCGAGAATCGCGACCGCAAGGATGTCGACAAGCTCACCAGCAATCTGAAGAGCCAGATCGACGTGGTCGAAGGCGTCGGCCTGTCGCCGCGCGTGCTGCGCTTCTTCCACACCGTTCCGATCGTCGCGAGCGAGCTGGCCTGCCTCGACGAAGGTGCCGCGACCGCCTGCTACGGCAGGGTCACACCGGACATCCAGCGCAGCGCTCCCCGGACGCTGACGGTCTGGGATCCGGACAAGCAGCGCTGGACCAATCCGAATGCGGTCGATCTCGCGGTCGATTCGGGGCTCGGCGTGATCATGCTGCGGCCCGACATGATGCGTTACGAGAAGGAGGCTGTGCTGCTGCACGAGCTCCTGCATGCCTACCACGCGCGGCTGTTGCCGGACGGCTACGCCAACAAGGGCGTGATCGCCTATTACGTCCTGGCCAAGTCCAAGGACCTGCTGCCCAGGGAATCCTATGCGATGAAGAATCCCATGGAGTTCTTTGCCGTGACCGCGAGCATCTTCCTGGCCGGCAAGAGCGAATTCCACGATCCGAAGTCTCGCGAGGCGCTCAAGGAAAAGTTGCCGGACTATTACAAATACCTGGTCGGCGTGTTCGGCTTCGACCCCGACCCTGCAGCCCCAAGCGGTCCGGTCGCCTCGCTGAAGTGAGGCTGACGTCGCGCTTCCTGCGCCAGATGACATCAGAGCCGCGCAAAATGCGCGGCTTTTTTGTTTTGTAAACCGGAAGCTGCGGATGGCGGCTCAGCGGGAATTGCCAAGGTGGGGGCCGATCTGCATAGTCCCGCCCGCATCGATATTGTTTTCGAAGGGGATAGAACAACATGGCGGACGCCGACCTGGATGTCGTGATCCGGCAACTGGCCAGACAACTGCATACGGGCCTGATGACCCGCGCCAAGCAGCGGCGGGATCGCTTCAACGGCCTTGCCGCCAAGGCCAAGGGCAAGGAGACCAGCGACCGCTTCAAGATGATGGCCAAGGCCACCCTGGAGCAGGCCACCGCCGCCGCCAAGCGCCTCCAGATGTCCGCGGACAACGTCGCCGACAGCTACGCCCGCGCCATGCGCCTCGCCGCCAGCACGCCGGCCGCGGCAAAGGTGGAGAAGACGGCGAAGGAGAAGCCGGTGAAGAAGGCTGCGAAGGCGAAGAAGGCCAAAGCCAAGAAGGCGAAGTAATCAGCTCACCTTCTCGGCGCGGCGAGCCGAGTCGGCTCGGCGCTGGCGAGTTCGGCGAGCTTGGCACGTGCCGCCTCATGGGTGCGGCCGTCCTTGCCGGGCGGCAGCGCCAGCGCGGCCTCGAAATCGGCCCGTGCGTCGTCGGTCTGGCCGCGGGCGAGGAATGCAAAGCCGCGGTCGAGGCGGGCCTGCGCGTCCGAGGGGTCGAGGCGGACCGCCGTGTTGTAGCTCAGGATGGCGCGGTCGAGATCGCCTTTGGCGGCGAGCGCGAGACCGCGCTGGTGATAGGGCGCGGCGAGCTTGGGGTCATGCGCGATCGCCTCGTCATAATCCGCAATCGCAAGCTCCAGATCACCGTTCTGCCGGCGCGCCAGCGCGCGGTCTCGATAGAGTGAGGCGCGGTTGGGATTGAGATGGATGGCCTCATCGAAATCGGCGATCGCCCGCCTGAAGTCGCCATGGCGCAGCGCGATCCGTCCGCGCCCCTCATAGGCGAACGCGATCAGCGAGCCGCGCAGCGGCGAGAAGCCGATCACGGCCGAGCAGATGTCGGGATCGTCCTCGTCGCCGCAATTGACGACCATGTGCGTGGACAGCCCAATAAGCACGCAAAGGACGATCAGCAATGGTACGGCAGCTCTGGTCATCTTCGACGGTGACCGGCAGAGGGCCGGTCACGCATCCCCTTTCGAAGAAGTGGTCTCGCCGGGATGTTAACACCGGCGCCGGGGATCCTGTGTGCGCCAGGTCACAAAACAGAGCGCAATTTCCAGCCGGTGTGCCGCATCAGCCCCAAGGACCGCGCGAAGAGGAGCGGCCCCACGGGCTTCGCGGCGGATAGTTCTCGTTAGCGCCGAGCGACGGCGCTGACCGCGCGCCGAGTTCGGCCGCGAGCTGTTGAAGCGCCGCGATGCGGTTCTGGGTCGAGGGATGCGTGGCGAACAGATTGTCGACGCCGTGGCCCGACAGCGGATTGATGATGAACATGTGCGCGGTCGCGGGATTCCGCTCCGCCTCGAAGTTCGGCACCTGATGCGCGGCGCCCTCGATCTTCACCAACGCGGACGCCAGCCACATCGGCTGTCCCACGATGCGCGCACCGAGATTGTCGGCGGCATATTCGCGGGTGCGGCTGATCGCCATCTGCACCAGCATGGCGCCGAGCGGGGCAAGGATCATCATCAGGATCGAGCCGACGATGCCCAGACCGTTGTTGTTGTCGCGATTGCCGCCGAAAAACATGCCAAACTGCGCCAGCATAGAGATCGCGCCGGCGATCGTCGCGGTGATCGTCATCAGAAGCGTGTCGTGATGTTTGATATGCGCCAGCTCGTGCGCGATCACGCCGGCGAGCTCCTCGCGGCTGAGCTGGTTCACCAGGCCGGTGGTGACGGCCACCGCGGCGTTCTCCGGGTTGCGGCCGGTCGCGAACGCGTTGGGCTGAGCCTCGTCCATCAGGAACACGCGCGGCATCGGCAGGCCGGCGCGGCCCGCAAGCTCGGCGACGAGGCCGACCAACTCCGGCGCGCTGGCACGGTCGACCTCATGGGCGCCGTACATCGAGAGCACCATGCGGTCAGAGTTCCAGTAGGTGAAGAGATTGGTCGCGGCGGCAATGACGAGCGCGATCATGGCGCCCGAGGCACCGCCGATCAGATACCCCACGCCCATGAACAGGGCAGTGAGGCCTGCGAGCAGCATTGCGGTACGAAGATAGTTCATGGCCGTCTCCTGGCGCGGCCGCGGGCGAGCCTCTGGCCGGCTCCAACGAGGTATGAATGCTGCCTGTGACCGCAAGGTTCGTGCGTCGCCCGGCCGCAGATCGATGGCAGTGCGGCCAGCCTTTCCCCCGCCCCTAAACCTTGACGGAGATTTACGCAAAAACACACGTGGGCGCTTAGCAACCTGGAAAGCGCAGCATTGGCTTAATCCGCGCTCACCGGGCACGGCGCACGGTTCTTGTGCATTGACCGGTTCCGTTGGCATCCCGTCAGCAAGGTGACCGCCATGATGGACCGCTCACGCGCCGCTTCCGTCGACCCCGCATCCACTCCCTCCCCTCACGAGAGCAAGACTGACGCGAAGGGCTTGCAGGAGGCGCTGTACGAGCAGATGTTCGCCAATGACGAGCCCGGCCACGCGCCCGATGCGCAAACGGCGCCGGAACCGCCGCCGCGCTGGCCCCATCTGCGGCGCGGGGCCAAGATTGCCATCGGGCTCGCCATCATCGCAGTGTTCGGCTGGCTGCCGCTACGCGCGATCTGGGAGAATTCGAGCGTCGAGGCGGTGCTGAATTCCCGGCTCGTCACCTTGCGTACGCCGATCGGCGGCCGTGTGGCAGCTGCGCAGCGCATCACCGACCAGACCAAGCTCGACGCGGGAACCGTGGTCCTGCGCGTCGTGAATTCGCGCAGCGATCGCACCCGGCTCGACGATCTCCGGCGGCAGAAATCGCGCCTTGAAAACGAGCGGCCGAGCCTTGCTGCCAAGCTTGCCTCGGCCCAGGCCGCACAAAAGGATCTTGCGCGGCAGGCGACGCAATTCCGCGACGGACGCGTGCTCCAGCTCGAGGCGCGCATTGCGGAGATCCAGACCTCGATCGAGGCGGCCGCCGCGCGGCGCGACGAGGCCAGCGCCGCCGTCGACCGCGCCTCCTCGCTAGCGAAATCCGGCAACGTTTCGACCGTCGAGCTGGCGCGTCTGACGCGCGAGCTCTCGGTGTCACAGCAGACCGAACTCGGTGCGCGCAAGCGGCTGGACGCCACCAAGGTGGAGCTCGCCGCGGCACAGAACGGCTCGTTCCTCGGCGACAGCTACAACGACCGGCCAAGCTCGGTGCAGCGCGAGGAAGAGATGCGCCAGCGCGCCAGCGACCTCGAAGCCGACCTCGCACGAATCGACACCGAGATCTCCTGGCTCGCCAACGAGCTCATCGTCGAAGAGGTCCGCTTCGCGGATCTCTCAGAGGCCAACATCACGACACCGGTCACAGGGCGGGTCTGGGAGATGATGACCTCGCCGGGCGAGGACGTGCAGGCCGGCCAGCCCCTGCTCAAGGTGCTCGATTGCAGCGGCGCCGTCATCACTGCCAACGTCACCGAAAACGTCTACAACCACCTGCAGCTCGGCGACCGCGCCACCTTCGAGCCGAATGACGGCGGCGAGCCGATCTCCGGCACCGTGATCAATCTGACCGGCGCCGCCGGCGCGCCCGCCAATCTCGCGATCAATCCGGATGCGCTGAGCAAGGAGCCCTATCGCGTGACCGTGGCATCACGCGACGCTGCGGCCCGCGCTTGCACCGTGGGGCGCACCGGCCGCGTCGTGTTCGCCCGGCATGAGACCACGCCGTGACGACGGCGCTGACGCCTGGCCTGATTGCGCTCGGCGCCTTCATGGCGATCGTGCCGCTGCTCAGGCGCGACAGCACGATGGCTCGCTCGCTGCTGGCCGTCATGTCGGTGGCGTTGCTGCTGCGCTATCTCTATTGGCGGGTCACGGCGACGCTCCCGCCGCCGCATCTGACTGTTGATGCGGTGATCGGCTATCCCTTCATGCTGCTGGAGGCGGCCTCGCTGGTCGCAGTCGCGTTGTCCCTGCTGTTCCTGAGCCGGACGCTCGATCGCACGGGCGCGGCGAGGATCGATGGCCGTGCCACCGACCCGCGCGCGCCGTTGATCGACGTCTTCATCTGCACCTACAACGAGGAACGATCGATCCTCGAGCGCACGATCATCGGCGCGACCGGCATGGCGTACGGCAACTACCGCGTCTGGGTGCTCGACGATGGCCGACGGCCCTGGCTGGGGCGCCTTTCGCGCGAGCTCGGCTGCCATTATCTCACGCGGCCCGACAACCACCACGCCAAGGCCGGCAACATCAACCATGCGCTCAGGCATGTCGGCGCGCTGCCGGAGCGGCCCGACTTCGTGGCCATCCTCGACGCGGACTTCGTGCCGCGGCCCGACTTCCTCGCGCGCACCATCTCGCTCATGGACGATGCTTCGGTCGGCGTGGTGCAGACGCCGCAGCACTTCATCAATCCCGACCCGATCCAGACCAACCTTGCCGCGACTGACGTCTGGCCCGACGAGCAACGCTTCTTCTTCGACATCCTGCTGCCGGCGAAAGACGCCTGGGGGGTCGCGTTTTGCTGCGGCACCTCATCCCTCATTCGCTATACCGGACTGGTGCAGATCGGCGGGTTTCCGACTGACTCGGTGACCGAAGACTACCTCGTCACCCTGCGCCTGAAGGAACGCGGCCTCAACACGATCTATCTCAACGAGCGCCTGACGATCGGGCTCGCGCCGGAAGGCCTGAAGGAATACATCACCCAGCGCGCCCGCTGGTGTCTCGGCTTGATGCAGATCGTGCGCGGCCGCAGCGGACCACTCTCGCGGGACTCAAGGCTGCCCTTGATCGATCGGCTCTCGCTGATCGACGCCTTCATGAGCTGGGCCGCGGTCTACCCATCGAAGGTGGCCGGCCTCGTGGTGCCCTGGCTGTTCCTGCTGTTCGGAATCAAGGCGGTCCGGGCCGATCTCACCGAATTATTGCGCGTCTTCCTGCCGTTCTATGTCTGGAATGGTCTCAGCATGGCCTGGCTGTCGCGCGGCCGTTCGCTCGCCATGATGACGGACGTCTCGCAGCTCATCGCCGCGCCCGCCGTGCTCAAGGCGGTTGCGGCCGGCCTGTTGAAGCCGAAAGGTCACAAATTCAAGGTCACCGCGAAAGGCGGCGACCGCGACAGACGATTCGTCGAATGGCCGCTGCTGCGGCTCTATGGCACCGCCCTTCTCATCACGCTCTCGGCCATCGCCTATGCCTTCATCCTGCACCTTCGCGGCGAGAACATCGCTTATGGCGGACTGGCGCTGGCCTGGAGCCTTTACAACGCGCTCATTCTCACCGTGGTCTGCTTCGTCTGCATCGAGCAGCCGCGCAAGCGCAAGGCGGAGCGGTTCAATCGCAATGAACCGGTCCTGCTGCGCCAGGATGGCCGGTCGCATCTCGCGCGGCTCGCCGACATCTCCATCACCGGCGCCCGACTGATCGATCCCGATCGGCCGGCGCCCGGAAGCACGATCGAATGCCGGATCTATGGCCGCTCGATCGCGGCGATCGTGGTGCGATGGACTGCGGATGGATTCGCCGTGCGCTTCGAGGAAGGCATGGATACGCGCGTGCATGCGATCAGGGCGTTCTATGCCGGCGAATATGTTCGGGCCTATCGGGGCGTGAGGGCGCTGCCGGTCGGCAAGGCGCTGCTGCTGCGGCTGTTCGGCTAGGCCTCGTGCGACGCCCGCTCGTATTCCCTGGGCTGACGGGGCATGGAAAGGGCGGCAAGGAAGGATGGCCTGAGGCCATCACTTCGCCTAGACTTCTGTCGAATCCACGCCTGCCCCTTCCCCGCCGGAACCCCCATGGTCCAGACCCGATTTCTGATCGCGGCCGTCGCGCTCCTCGCATGCTCCGCCACCGCCTCGGCCCAAATGCTTCCACCTCCCGCCAAGCCCGCAGTGCCGAAGGCTCCCTCGCCGCGCGCGGCGTCGTGCCACAATGGCGCGAGCTTCGATCGCTTCCTGGCCGACGTGAAGCAACAGGCGATGGCTGCGGGCGTATCGCAGCGCACGATCGCGGAGGCTTCGCCCTATCTCATCTACGACCAGGGCATCGTGAACCGTGACCGCGGCCAGCGTGTGTTTGGCCAGCTCTTCACCGAATTTGCCGGCCGCATGGCCGCGCCCTATCGCATGCAGAACGGCCAGCAGCACATCAAGCAATACGCGGCCGCATTCGCGCGCGCCGAGAAGGAATATGGCGTGCCGCCGGCCGTCATCGCCGCGTTCTGGGGGCTGGAAAGCGATTTCGGCGCCAACATGGGCAACCTGCCGACGCTGAAATCGCTGGTGTCGCTCGCGTATGATTGCCGCCGCTCGGAGATGTTCGTCAACGAGACCATCGCCGCGCTGAAGATCATCGACCGCGGCGATCTGCATCCCGACGAGATGATCGGCTCCTGGGCCGGTGAGCTCGGGCAGACGCAGTTCCTGCCCGTGCATTACGTCAACTACGCCGTCGACTATGACGGCGACGGGCGGCGCGACCTATTGCGCTCGGGAGCCGACGTGATCGGCTCGACCGCGAATTACATCGCCAACGGATTGAAGTGGCGGCGCGGCGAGCCGTGGCTGGAGGAGATCAAGGTGCCGCCAAACCTGCCGTGGGACAAGACCGATCTCAACGTGCGGGAGCCGCGCTCGACATGGGCGCAGCTCGGAGTCACCTACCCTGACGGACGTCCGCTGCCGAACGACAATCTCGCCGCCTCCGTGCTGCTGCCGATGGGACGCTTTGGGCCGGCGTTCATGGCCTACCCGAATTTCGCGGCTTATACCGAATGGAATAACTCGCTGATCTACTCGACCACGGCAGGCTATCTCGCCTCGCGCATCGCTGGCGCCCGGCCGATGCGCAAGCCAACGGCGCCGGTGGCGCAGCTGCCGTTCAACGAGCTCAAGGAATTGCAGCAGCTCCTGGTGAGTGCCGGCTTCAATGTCGGCAAGATCGATGGCGTGCTGGGCCAGCAGAGCCGCGCGGCCGTCAAGGCGATGCAGATCAAGCACGGTCTGCCGGCCGATTCCTGGCCGACCACGGAGCTCTTGGCCCGCATGCGCGGCGGCACGGCGCAGGCGCAGCCGGCGGGCATGGTGAGATAAGAGAGCCTAACTCGCCGTCATGCCCCGCCACCGGGTCTCCTTTTTCGGCGAGCCCGATGACAGGCTCCGGCCGGCCATCCAGTACGCCGCAGCGCCTCTGCCCAATCACAATCGTCTCGGAGTACGGGATCGTCCGCCTTCGCGCGGCATGACAGCGAGAGATGTGGCGGCTAAAGCACCACGAGCCATCGAAGGAGAATTTTCGCATCGCACAAGCTGCTTCCGCGATTGTATTTTTCCATGACGTTCCCATGTGAGTCGCTCAGGTTTTCTCCTGAGATTCCCTCCCATTGAAGCGAGCATCACATGTCCTTCTACGACGCCGTCGTCCCCGCCTATTTGCAAATCCTGAACAGCCTCACCGGCCTGCTCACCAAGGCGGAGGCACATTGTGCGGCCAAAAAGATCGACCCCAGCGTCCTGCTCGGATCACGCCTGTTTCCGGACATGCTGCCGCTGTCGAAGCAGGTCCAGCTCGTCAGCGATTTCGCCGCCAAGGGCTGTGCCCGGCTCACCCATAGCGAGGTGCCCGCAACGCCCGACACCGAGACCAGCTTCGCAGAGCTGAAGCAGCGGCTGGCCAAGACCATCGATTACGTGAAGTCGTTCAAGCCCGAGCAGTTCGAAGGGGCCGACGTCAAGGACGTCACCTTCCCGGCCGGTCCGGACAAATCCATCACCATGAAGGGCCAGCAATTCCTGAGCTCGTTTTCGCTGCCGAACTTCTATTTCCACGCCACGACCGCCCATGGCATTTTGCGCCACAACGGCGTCGAAATCGGCAAGCGCGATTTCCTCGGCGCGAACTAACCTCGACAATGCAAGCGGCTGCGGCAGGAGATCGAATCTGCCGCCGCGGCCGAATTTGCACATGATCCATGCTGCGCAGAGCTCGCCGCGCAGCTCGCCTGCACTTTCCGTATGGCTCCTCCCTTGCGCCTGTTATCGCGATGCACAAGTGTTCGTGACCTCTCATTGCCTGGAAGCATTCCCATGAGCCGTCCGACCAAATTGTTTGCCTCCTACAAGCTCGGCCCGATCACGCTGGCCAATCGCCTGGTGATGGCGCCGCTGACGCGCAACCGTGCTGCGCCCGGCACGTTCGTACCTGGTCCGCTCGCGGCCGATTATTACGGCCAGCGCGCTTCCGCGGGGCTCCTGATCACCGAAGCGAGCCAGGTCTCGCAGCAGGGCCAGGGCTACCAGGACACGCCCGGCATCTATTCCAAAGACCAGGTGGCCGGCTGGCGCAAGGTCACCGACCGCGTCCATGAGCGCGGCGGCAAGATCTTCATCCAACTCTGGCATGTCGGCCGCATCTCGCATGTCGACCTCCAGGCGAATGGCGCAGCCCCCGTGGCGCCGAGCGCAATCCGCGCCAAGGGCAAGACCTTCGTCAACGGCGGCTTCGCCGACGTCTCCGAGCCGCGCGCGCTCGATCTGTCCGAAATTCCTGGGATCATCGACGACTTCAAGCGCGCCGCGAAGAATGCGCTCGAAGCCGGCTTCGACGGCGTCGAGATCCACGGCGCCAACGGCTATCTGCTCGATCAGTTCGCCAAGGACGGCGCCAACAAGCGAACCGACCCCTATGGTGGCTCCATCGAGAAACGTGCGCGGTTGATGCTTGAGGTCTCCAGAGCCGTCGCGGCTGAAGCCGGCAGCGATCGCACCGGCATTCGCATCTCACCGGTGACGCCTGCCAACGACATCTCCGACAGCAATCCGCAAGCTCTGTTCGATCACATCGTCGACGGTCTCAGCGCGCTCAAGCTGGTCTATCTCCACGTCGTCGAAGGCGCCACCGGCGGACCGCGGGACTTCGCACCGTTCGACTATGCGTCCTTGCGCAAGCGCTTTTCGGGCGCCTATATCGCCAATAACGGCTACGGCTTCGATCTCGCGAACAAGGTGCTGGACGCGAATGCGGCCGATCTCATCGCCTTCGGCAAGCCGTTCATCTCCAACCCCGACCTGGTCGAACGGCTGAAGCAGGGCGCGGCCCTGAACGACTGGGACAAGACCACGTTCTACGGCGGCGGCGCGAAAGGATACACGGACTATCCGACGCTCGCGGCTGAGCTGGCGGAGTAAGGCTGCGCCGTAGCCCCATTCTCCATCATTGCGAGGAGCGAAGCGACGAAGCAATCCAGACTGCCTCCGCGGAAAGACTCCGGCTTGCTTCGCGGAGCCTGTCATCGGGCCGCGCTTCGCGCGGACCCGGTGGCTCGCAGTGACGGTGCGGAGGCAGTGAGCCCAACTCACCAAAAAGAAAAAGGCCGGGATTGCTCCCGGCCTTCGTTGTTATGAGACGCTGCTTACTTCGCTTCCGCGCGCTTGGGCGGAGTGGCCGGCCACGACTTAATCAGGGTGTCGTAGTCGACCGTCTCGCCCTTCGGCTTCTCGTTGGCGAGCTTGCGCTGCGGAGCGATCGTGCCGTCCTTCTGGGCCTTGGCGAACCAGTATTCGGCCGATTCCTTCTTGTGCAGCTTGGGACCGCAGGCGCCCTGCACGCCGGACTTTTCGAGGCGCTCCATCACGGAGTCCTGGGCGGCCGCAAGGGCATCCATCGCCTGCTGCGGCGTCTTCGCACCGGACGACGCATCGCCGATGTTCTGCCACCAGAGCTGCGCGAGCTTCGGATAGTCGGGCACGTTGTTGCCGGTCGGGGTCCACTGCACGCGGGCGGGCGAGCGGTAGAACTCGATCAGGCCGCCGAGCTTCGGCGCACGTTCCGTAAAGGACTTGTCCCAGATGTCGGACTCACGGATGAAGGTGAGACCGACATGGCTCTTCTTCAGGCTCACCGACTTGGAGACGATGAACTGGAGATAGAGCCAGGCTGCCTTGCGGCGGTCCGGCGGAGTCGACTTCAGCAGCGTCGCGGAGCCGGCGTCCTGGTAACCGAGCTTCATGCCTTCCTTCCAGTAGGAGCCGTGCGGAGAGGGAGCCATGCGCCACTTCGGCGTACCGTCCGCATTCACGACCGGCAGACCCGGCTTCACCATGTCGGCGGTGAAGGCGGTATACCAGAAGATCTGCTGGGCGATATTGCCCTGCGCCGGCACCGGGCCAGCTTCGGAGAACGTCATGCCCTGCGCCTGCGGCGGCGCGTACTTCTTCAGCCACTCGAGATACTTGGTGATCGAGTAGACCGCGGCTGGACCGTTGGTGTCGCCACCACGTTCCACCGACGAGCCGACCGGACGGCAGCCTTCCATGCGGATGCCCCATTCGTCGACCGGCAGGCCGTTCGGAATGCCCTTGTCACCGTTGCCGGCCATAGACAGCCAGGCGTCGGTGAAGCGCCATCCGAGCGAGGGGTCCTTCTTGCCATAGTCCATATGGCCGTAGACCTTGACGCCGTTGATCTCCTTGATGTCGTTGGTGAAGAACTCGGCGATGTCCTCATACGCGGACCAGTTCACGGGCACGCCGAGCTCGTAGCCATACTTCGCCTTGAACTTGGCCTTGTAGTCGGGATTGGTGAACCAGTCGTAGCGGAACCAATAGAGGTTGGCGAACTGCTGGTCGGGAAGCTGATAGAGCTTGCCGTCCGGCCCGGTAGTGAATGACTTGCCGATGAAGTCATTGACGTCGAGCATGGGATCGGTGACGTCCTTGCCCTCGCCGGCCATGTAGTCCGACAGCACGATGGTCTGGCCGTAACGGAAATGCGTGCCGATCAGGTCGCTATCGTTGATCCAGCCGTCATAGACGTTCTTGCCGGACTGCATCTGGGTCTGGAGCTTCTCGACGACGTCACCCTCCTGGATAAGGTCGTGCTTGAGCTTGATGCCGGTGATCTCGGAGAACGCCTTGGCCAGCGTCTGCGCTTCATATTCGTGTGTCGTGATGGTCTCGGAGACGACGTTGATCTCCATGTTCTTGAAGGGCTCGGCGGCCTTGGCAAACCACTCCAGCTCCTTCTTCTGGTCTTCCTTCGACAGCGTCGAGGGCTGGAATTCCGCGATCCACTTCTGGATTACGGCGTCATCGGCGGCGCGAACCGGCGCCGAGACGGCGAACGACACCGCAACAATCGCGGCGACGCTGGACATGGTCGTAAAGCTATTCCTGGTCAATGGACCTTTCCTTCTCCTAAACTGCCGCATGTTATTCCTCCGTTGCAGCGACAAACTTTTATACAGGCCCGGGTTGGTCCCGGATCTGGCCGTCCCTTCGCCAGCTTCAGACCGTGCGAAAAATAAGCGCGGCCATGACCAGCGAAATTCCACTTGCGAGCCACAGGTTCGAAATCTCAAAACCTTCCTCGCCGACCGGCAGCGTGGCGATCGCATCGGTGCCGACGAGGCCGATCCACACGAGGTGAATGACGGCGGCCGCGATCAGCGAGATGAACAGGCGGTCGCCGCGCGTGGTCGGAATGCTGAGCACGCCGACGCGCTCGGCCTCGGGATAGACCGCGGCAAGCCACGTCATCACCGCCAGCGTGCAGGCGAGCGCTGCGAAGAAGATCGCGGTCGGCAACGTCCAGGCCATCCATGCAATGGATTCCATATGAGCCTCCCTAGACCCGGCCAAGCGCGAAACCGCGCGCGATATAGTTGCGGACGAACCAGATCACGAGCGCGCCCGGAATGATGGTGAGCACGCCGGCGGCGGCCAGCAGGCCCCAGTCCATGCCGGCGGCCGACACCGTGCGCGTCATGATCGCGGCGATGGGCTTGGTCTGCACCGAGGTCAGCGTGCGCGCGAGCAAGAGCTCGACCCATGAGAACATGAAGCAGAAGAAGGCGGCGACGCCGATGCCGCTCGCAATCAGCGGCACCAGGATCTTGATGAAGAAGCGTGGGAAGGAATAGCCGTCGAGGAAGGCGGTCTCGTCGATCTCGCGCGGCACGCCGGAGACGAAGCCTTCCAGGATCCACACCGCCAGCGGAACGTTGAAGATGCAGTGCGCGAGCGCGACCGCCCAGGGCGTATCGAACAGGCCGATCGCCGAATAGAGGTTGAAGAACGGCAGCGCATAAACCGCGGCCGGCGCCATGCGGTTCGACAACAGCCAGAAGAACAGGTGCTTGTCGCCGAGGAAGCGGTAGCGCGAGAAGGCGTAGGCCGCCGGCAGCGCCACCGCGATCGAGATGACGGTGTTGAGGACGACGTATTCCAGCGAGTTGATGTAGCCGGAGTACCAGCTCTCGTCGGTGAAGATGCGCTTGTAGTGCTGGAGCGTCGGGGTATGCGGCCACAGCGTCATTGTCGAGACGATCTCGCTGTTGGTCTTGAAGCTCATGTTGACGAGCCAGTAGATCGGCAGCAGCAGAAAGATCAGGAACAGCCCCATGATGAGGCGGCGGCCGGGGATCGAATGCATCAGGCCACTCCTTCCTTTGGCTTAAGCGCGGGCACGGGCTTGGGCCGGGCCGACGGCTTGGACTCAATCGCCGGCTCGCTCTCTGCCTGGACTTTGCGTTCGACGCCGGCATTGGTCATGACGGTATAGAAGATCCAGCAGACGATCAGGATGATCAGATTGTAGACCAGCGACAGCGCGGCGGCCTTTCCGAGGTCAAACTGGCCGAGCGCGATCTTGACCAGCTCGATCGACACGAAGGTCGTCGAGTTGCCCGGCCCGCCGCCGGTGACGACGAAGGGCTCGGTATAGATCATGAAGCTGTCCATGAAGCGCAGCAGCACCGCGATCAAGAGCACGCGGTTCATCTTCGGCAGCTGGATCGCCTTGAAAACGGCCCAGCGCGAGGCGCCGTCGATCTGGGCGGCCTGGTAATAGGCTTCGGGAATCGACTTCAGACCGGCGTAACAGAGCAGCGCAACGAGGCTGGTCCAGTGCCAGACATCCATCACGATGACCGTGACCCAGGCGTCGATGTCGTTGGAGACGTAATTGTAGTCGAAGCCCGCGGCGTTGAGAGCATAGCCGAGCAGGCCGATGTCGGGGCGGCCGAAGATCTGCCAGATCGTGCCGACCACGTTCCACGGAATCAGCAGCGGCAGCGCGAGGATGACGAGGCAGGCCGCAACCGTCCAGCCCTCGCGCGGCATCGACAGCGCGACGACGATGCCAAGCGGCACCTCGATGGCGAGGATCACCAGCGAGAAAAACAAATTGCGGCCGAGCGAAGCGAGAAAGCGGCCGCCGAGATCGGTCGAGGGATCGAGCAGCTCCTTGAACCAGCCGACACCGTTCCAGAAGAACTGGTTGTTGCCGAAGGTGTCCTGCATCGAATAGTTCACCACGGTCATCAGCGGCAGCACCGCCGAGAAGGCGACGACCAGGAACACCGGCAGCACCAGGAACCAGGCTTTTTGGTTGACGATCTTGTCCATCAGGCGGCTCCCTCCACCAGAAGGCTGTCGGCATAGACGTGGACATGGGACGGATCGAATTTCAGCCCCGCATTGCCGTCCGGGCTGGTGAATCCGCCGGGGGCGCGCGCGGCGAGCTTTGCGTCGCCGAGCCGCGCCCGCGCGAAACGGATGCGGCCGAGATCGTCGATGCGCTCGATCTTTGCGGTGAGCAGACCGGGCGCGGGCGCGACGACCTCGACGAATTCGGGGCGGACGCCGATCTCGATCTTGGCGCCCGAAGGCAAATTGTCGTAGCTGCGGTTGAGCGCGATGACGTGCCCACCGATCCGCGCCTCGCGTCCCCTCACCTCCGCCGGCAGGATGTTCATGCCAGGCGAGCCGATGAAGTAGCCGACGAACGTATGGGCAGGCTTGTCGAACAGTTCGGCCGGCGTGCCGCTCTGCACCACGCGGCCGTCATGCATGACGACTACAGTGTCGGCGAAGGTCAGCGCCTCGGTCTGGTCATGGGTGACGTAGATCATCGTGAGGTCGAGCTCGCGATGCAGCGCCTTCAGCTTGGAGCGGAGCTGCCATTTCAGCTCGGGATCGATCACGGTCAGCGGCTCGTCGAACAGCACTGCGGCGACGTCCGAGCGAACCAGGCCGCGGCCGAGCGAGATCTTCTGCTTGGCGTCGGCCGTGAGCCGCGTCGCCTTGCGGTTCAGATAGGGTTCGAGATCGAGCAGGCGGCCGATCTCGGCGACGCGCCTGTCGATCTCGGCCTTCGGCACGCCGCGGTTCTTCAGCGGAAACGCCAGGTTCTGCCCCACCGTCATGGTGTCGTAGATCACCGGAAACTGGAACACCTGGGCGATGTTGCGCTTCTGGGTTGACAATGGTGTGATGTCCACCCCGTCGAACATGATCTTTCCGCGCGAGGGCGTGATGATGCCGGAGATGACGTTGAGCAGCGTGGTCTTGCCGCAGCCGGACGGGCCGAGCAGCGCATAGGCGCCGCCCTGCCGCCAGGTCATGGTCACAGGCTTCAGCGCAAAGCTTTCCGGCGGCGCATTATTGCCGCCATAGGAGTGCGCGAGATCGACGAGGTCAATGCGGGCCATGGCGCATCTCCCTCAGGAGCTTTTTCTGTTTGACGCGTTTTCTTCACGCGAACCGCCACGCAATTCGCTTGAAAACGCTATGCCAGGTGCGGCGACCAGACGGTCGGCCGCATCGAACACGAAGACATCATTGGGATCGAGCACGGCATCCAGGGTCTGGCCCGGCTCGAACTCGTGCACGCCGTGCAGGACCGCCACCCAGTTCGAACCCTCGCGGGTCAGATGCACGAAACTCTCCGAACCGGTGATCTCGGTCACCGTCACCGTGGCGTGGAAGGCGTGGCGGTCGGCCTCGCCATTGGCAAGCCCGAGCTGATGCGCGCGGAAGCCGACGCGATAGGCGCCGTCGGCAAGGCCAGCATAGAGCCCCGAGGCCGGCGAGGCCGTGCCGCCGGCATATTGCACGGAGCCATTTCGCTTCTCGATACCGACGAGATTGAGCGGCGGATCCGAAAACACCTGCGCGACGCGCAGCGTCCGCGGGCGGCGGTAGACGTTGGATGTCTCGCCCATCTGAAGCGCCTGGCCCTCCCACATGCACACGGTGTTGCCACCTAGCAGCAGCGCCTCCGTCGGCTCGGTGGTGGCGTAGATGAAGATCGCGCCGGAGGCCTCGAAGATGCGCGGCAGCTCGGCGCGCAGCTCCTCGCGGAGTTTGTAGTCGAGATTGGCGAGCGGCTCGTCGAGCAGCACGAGATCGGCGCCCTTGACCAGCGCGCGCGCAATCGCGGTACGCTGCTGCTGGCCGCCCGAGAGTTGGAGCGGAGTTCGCTTCAGGAACGGCTCGAGGCGGAGCAGCTTTGCAGCCTCCGCGACACGCGCCTTGATCTCGTCGCGCGGCTTGCCTTGCACGCGCAGGGGCGAGGCGATGTTCTCATAAACCGTGAGCGAGGGGTAATTGATGAATTGCTGATAGACCATCGCGACCGAGCGTTGGCGCACGTCGGCGCCGGTGACGTCCTTGCCGCCCACCAGCACCCTGCCCGTGGTCGGCTTGTCGAGGCCGGCGAGCAGCCGCATGATCGAGGTCTTGCCCGACAGCGTCGGGCCGAGCAGTACGTTGAGGGTACCGCTCTCGAACGTCAGCGAGACATCGCGGATGTGCGGGACGCCCTCGACAGTCCGGGTCACGTGGTCGAGCGTCACTGTCATGAGCGTCCTCCTGCTTCCAGCAGGGGAGTTTGCGGCACGGCGTGGGCCCTGATCCAGTCGTCAAGCGCGGCGATCTCGTCGGCAGATAGTCGCAGGCCGAGCTTGGACCGGCGCCAGACGACGTCCTCGGCGGTGACCGCCCATTCATTCGCCATGAGATAGCGGACCTCGCGCTCGGTCAGCGTCGCACCAAAGGACCGGCCGAGATCGGCGGTCGATTTCGCATCGCCGAGCAGCTTGATGGCACGGGTGCCATAGGCGCGGGCGAGGCGCCGGGCATGCTCATGGCTGAGGAAGGGATAGCCGCGCTGGAGCTCCGCGATCAGGCCGTCGATGTCGGATACGTTCATGTCGCCGCCGGGCAGCGGCCATTTGCCGGTCCAGCCCTCGCGCGCTTTCGCGCTGCGAAGATAGGGCGCCAGCCGTTCCAGCGCCTCTTCGGCGAGTCGGCGGTAGGTCGTGATCTTGCCACCATAGATCGACAGCAGCGGCACGCCGCCGGGCGTATCGAGCTCGAACACGTAGTCGCGGGTCGCGGCCTTGGCCTCGCTGGCGCCGTCGTCATAGAGCGGGCGTACGCCGGAATAGGTCCAGACCACGTCGTCGGACGTCACCGGCTTAGCCAGGTATTCGCTCGCCGCCGTGCAGAGATATTGAATCTCCTCGGCTGTCGCCTTCACCTTAGCGGGATCGCCATCATAGTCGCGGTCGGTGGTGCCGATCAGCGTGAAATCGTCCTGGTACGGAATCACGAAGATGATGCGGCCGTCGGCGTTCTGGAACATGTAGGCGCGGTCGTGGTCGTAGAGCTTCTTCACCACGATGTGCGAGCCCTGCACCAGACGCACCTTGGCCTTCGCATTGAGGCCGGCGCCGCGGCCGAGCACGTCCTCGACCCAGGGACCGCCGGCATTGACCAGCGCGCGCGCCTGGATCGACGAGCGCTCGCCGGTCAGCGTGTTGATCATGCCGACGGTCCAGACGCCGTCGGACTGACGAATCTCGGTGGCGCGGGTGCGGGTGCGGATCTCGGCACCCTTGTCGGCGGCATCGCGCGCATTGAGCACGACGAGGCGGGCGTCGTCGACGAAGCAGTCGGAATATTCGAACGCGCGGCTGTAGCGGTTCGGGATCAGCGGGCGACCGACCTCGTCACGCCGGAGATCCACCGAGCGGGTCGCGGGCAGCAAGTGACGGCCGCCGATGTGGTCATAAAGGAAAAGGCCGAGCCGCAGCAGCCAGGCCGGGCGCAGGCCGGCGTGATGCGGCAGGACGAATCTCAGCGGGCGGATGATGTGGGGCGCGATGCCCCAGAGGATCTCGCGTTCGATCAAGGCCTCTCGGACCAAGCGAAATTCGTAATATTCGAGATAGCGCAGCCCGCCATGCACCAGCTTGGTCGACCAAGACGACGTCCCGCTCGCCAAATCGTTCATTTCGCACAGGAAAACCGTGTTGCCGCGGCCCACCGCGTCGCGCGCGATGCCACAGCCATTCACACCGCCTCCGATGATGGCGAGGTCGAAAATACGCTCCAACAGACGCATCCCCCGGCGACCGCCCGTTCATCGAGCGGCAACTTTCGTTTTTGATTAGATCACACCGCAAAACGAAAGCAAGATGAAAGAGAAGCGAGAGGAAATGAACGAGGAACTTTTTCAACCACGATGGAGTGGGGAAATCAGCAGGAGAACGGACAGATGTACGGGCAAGCAGCTCGATTAAGGAGCAGCTAGTGCGGCTCCGTGAACCAACGCGCTTATTGACTTGAATGTAGCAACATCTCTACATAGATCTCGTGAGCAGAGCATCGAATGGCTTGGACGCACAGATGGTCGTGACCACCCTGACCAGCCGGGAATTCAATCAGGATACGAGCCGCGCCAAGAAAGCGGCCTCGCACGGACCTGTCTTCATTACCGATCGCGGCCGCCCGGCCCATGTCCTGCTGACCATCGAGGACTATTTGCGCTTGAGCGGCGGGCACATGAACCTTGCCGAAGCTCTGGCACAGGCGAACGCGGACTTCGATTTCGAACCGCCTCGGATGACCGGCGGCGTCTCTAGGCCCGCTGATCTCGACTGATGTTTCTGCTGGACACCAATGTCATTTCCGAACTGAGGCGGCCGGACAAGGCCGATCGCAATGTCCTCGCCTGGGCCAATGCTGTGCCTGCGGCGAATTTTTTCATGTCCGCCATCTCGATTCGTGAGATTGAACTTGGTGCGCGCCTGATCGAGCGCAAAGACGCGGTGCAAGGTGCCGTCCTGCGTGCCTGGATCAACGATCACATTCTGGCCCGGTTCGAGGGACGGATTCTGGCGATCGACACGGCCGTGGCGCAGCGTTGCGCGCAACTGCATGTTCCGAACCCGCCGGCCGAACGCGACGCCCTTATTGCTGCGACCGCACTTGTTCACGGCTTAACGGTCGTTACGCGCAATGTGGGAGATTTCGAACCTACGGGCGTGACGCTGCTGAACCCGTGGAGCGCACCTAAATCTTAGCGCAACCGCATCACCGGCACTGCTTCAGGCGCGGCATCCTGCGCATCGGCCTGCGTCTCATCGATCTCCCTCGCCTCCTTCGGCATGGCTTCGACCACCTCGATGCCCTTGCTGTGACAGATGGTGGCGAGGCGCTCGGGCAGCTCCTGGTCGGTGACGAAGGTCTGTATCTGGCTGATGTGGGCGATCCGCACCGGCGCGCTGCGGCGGAGCTTTGTGGAATCGGCGACCAGCATGACGCTGCGAGCATTGGCGATGATCGCCTGCGCCACCTGCACCTCGCGATAGTCGAAGTCGAGCAGCGCGCCCTCTTCATCGATCGCGGACGCCCCGATGATGGCGTAATCGACCTTGAACTGGCCGATTAGCTGCGTCGCGGTCGAGCCGACCACCGCGCCGTCGGCGCGCCGCACCGTGCCGCCGGCGACCACCACCTCGATGCGGGGATGGCGGTAGAGCAGCATGGCGACGTTGAGATTGTTGGTGATGACGAGCAGATCCTCGTGCGAGGTCAGCGCGCTCGCGACCTCCTCCGTCGTGGTGCCGATGTTGATGAAGAGCGAGCAGCCGTTCGGGATCAGCGAGGCGGCAGCAGCGCCGATCGCCTTCTTCTCGTCGGCGGCGACGAAGCGGCGCGCCTCGTAGGCGAGATTTTCAACGCCCGAGGCGATGATGGCGCCGCCATGGATGCGGGTCAGCGATCTCCGCTCGCAGAGATCGTTGAGATCCTTGCGGATGGTCTGCGCCGACACCTCGAACCGGCGCGCGAGTTCCTCGACCATGACGCGGCCTGAGGCCCGCGCGAGGTTGAGGATTTCGGCTTGGCGATGGGTCAGTCCGGTCACGGCAAGAGCCTCAAATCAGAACGATGCATGGTGCGGCGGTTCGCGCGTTCGGTCAATGCGGGAGACGATCACGGTTAACGGACTGCCTCAACACGCCATCGCGGCGGCTAGGCGCGCGAGCAGCTCCGGATCGTCGTAGGCGCGCGCGGACGCGACCGCGCCCGCGGCAACAAGGTCTGCATGGCTGAGGGTGGTGCGCATGCCGATGGTCGGGATGCCGGCCGCCGCGGCCGATTGCACGCCGGAGCGTGAGTCCTCGAACGCGATCGACGCCTCTGCGCTGGCGCCGACGAAACGCAGTCCTTCCTGATAGGGCAGCGGATGCGGCTTGCCGTGCGGCAGCTCGTCGCCGATCACGATTGCCTTGAACCGCTCGGTGATGCCGAGGCCCGAGAGCAGCAGCTCGGCGTTGAGGCGCGGCGCGTTGGTCACGGCCACCATGGGAATGCCGGCGGCATCCGCACGGTCGAGCAGCGCCATCAGCCCCGGTATCGGCACGATCTGCCCGGCCACCAGATCACGAAAGATCGCCTCCTTCTCGCCGAGGATTGCGAGGCGCCGTTCCGGCGATTCGTCCGGCAGAAATCGCTCCTCGATCGACACATTGGAAAAGCCCTGAAGCTCGCGCTTGAAGCGCTCATCGTCCACCACATGGCCGCGCGGGGCGAACACGCGGTGAAAGGCTTCGCGATGAAGCGGATCCGTATCGGCCAGCGTCCCGTCAATGTCGAACAGTAACGCCCTGCCCATCGCTTGCCTTTTGGCCTCGATCATTTCCGTACTTCCCAAGTGCGTGGCGCATCAATGCGAAAGACGTATCAATACGGCCTCGATTGCGCAATGACGCGTCCACATCACGACAATGCGGCACTCGACAAAGTCGCGCGCGGCTGCAACACTCGTGGCAAGATCAAAAAGGAGGAAACGATGATGATCAACCGACGCGATTTGGCTCTATCGACTCTCGCCGTCTCCGCGCTTGCTCTCGCGGCACCGGCACTGGCCGCTTCAGCGGACGAAGAGGCCGTGGCGAAGAAGGTGGAGGCCTTCCGCCTCGCCCAGATCGCAGCGGATCCTAAGGCGCTCGGCGCACTCTGCGCGGAGGAGCTCAGCTACAGCCATTCCAGCGGCAAGGTCGAGGACAAGGCGACCTTCATCACCAATGCGACCGACGGCAAGTCGAAATTCCTCTCGATCGAATACAAGGACCCGACCATCAAGGTCGTCGGTCCCGCCGCGATCGTGCGCTTCCACTGGCTCGGCGAACAGGAGATGGCGGCCGATGGGAAGAAAGTATCGACCAACCTCCACATCCTGATGAACTGGCAGAAGCAGGGCGACGAGTGGAAGCTGCTGTCGCGGGCGGCGACGAAGTTGTGATGACGTTCCAACCCTCTCCCCTTGCGGGCGAGGGTGGTTCGCGGCGGAGCGGCGAGACGGGTGAGCGGTCTCCATCCACGAAACGAACCTCCCACTTCTGCGTTTGCGGAGCCGATCCTGATCCGGCGCTTCGCACCACCTTCTCCCGCAAGGAGAAAGGAGGAGCAGCGGTGTGGGCGGTAAAAATTTCCGACCACGCTTCGCGCGTCAAAATTACCAGCGCCAGGCGCTTACGCCGCCTCCTTCACCTCGCCGTTCACAAGCTTGCGCGCGGCGCGCTCGGCTTCGCGGGCATTGCGGAAGAGTTGACCTTCGAGGCGGTTGAAGCGGTCGGATGAGGCGAAGAAACAGTAGCCTCCCTGAGAACGAACGACGATACCTGCGGTCTGCGAATTGACTTCGATGATGTAGCTGTCCGGCATGGCCCGTGGATTCCTCAGTGCGGGCAAATAACGGCATTCCTGCCCAAAGGTTCCGCGGGCATTTGAGGCCGTTTCCACCCCGAATCGACACGCAATTGAGTACGCTAGGACCTCATCCGTTTTATGACTGGTTCTTGGCGAAGACGCGACGCGATGACTTAGTCGCGCCGCGTTTGCGGTGCTTGCCACGTCTTCGTGAGATGAGCCAGAGAGTCGCGCGATTACGTCGCGATCGTCGTGTCGGTCGCGCGAACCGCCTGCGGGCGGCCGTGCTCGTCGATCGAGACGTAGGTAAAGTTGCCATCGGTGACGAGGAACGGATGCTCCTCACCGCGCCGCAGCGCCCAGGCTTCCAGATGCACGGTGAGCGAGGTACGACCCACCCGTACGAGATTGGCGTAGACGGATACGAGATCACCGACATAGACCGCTTTGCGAAAATTCATCGCTTCGATCGCGACGGTCACCGTGCGCGACTTCGCGACTTTCGAGGCGAACACGCCGCCGCCCACATCCATCTGGCTGAGCAGCCAGCCGCCGAAGATGTCGCCATTCGCGTTGGTGTCGGCGGGCATCGCCAGAGTACGAATACAGAGATCCCCGCGCGGTCCGGTGGCGGCGTGTTCACTCATATCTCTCTCACTTGAAACTGTTCCACCCCGGATCGGGCGCAAAGCGCTCGCCGAATCGCTCGGCCAGTGCGCGCAAGCTGGATACGACATTTTCCACGCCGCGCGTGCGCGCATAGTTCAACGGACCGCCACGGAACGGTGCATAGCCGGTGCCGAAGATGAGGGCGCCGTCGACCGCGTCGGCGTCGTCGACGACGCCTTCGCGCAGCGCGGCGACGCAGACGTTGGACATCGGCAGCACCAGGCGGTCGATCATCTGGTCGGTGACGCGCGGACCGGTCTCGGGAAGCTGTGCCTTCTCCGCCTCGCCCTCCTTCCAGACATAAAAGCCCTTGCCGGTCTTGCGGCCGAGCTCACCCTTGGCGACCTTCTCGCGCAGCCAGGCCGGCGTCGGCGGCAGCAGATCGCCGAACTTGGTGCGCAGCATGTCGCCGACATCGAGACAGATGTCGAGCCCGACCTGGTCGGCCAGCTCGATCGGTCCCATCGGCATGCCGAACTGCTCGGCCGCGGCGTCGATCAGGCGTTGGTCGATCTTCTCGTCCAGCATCACCATGGCTTCCAGCATGTACGGCGTCAGCGCGCGATTGACGAGGAAGCCGGGCGAGCTCTTCACGGGCAGCGGCAGGCGGTCAATCGCGCCGACGAAGGCGAGCGCCTCTTTCAGCACTTGCGGGTCGTTGCCGTCATGGCTGACGACCTCGACCAGTTGCAGCCGCGACACCGGATTGAAGAAATGCAGGCCGACCAGCCGATCCGGCCGCGCCAGCGTTGTTCGCAAGTCCTGTAGCGGAATGCTCGACGTGTTGGTCGCAAGGATCGCGCCGGGCTTCATCCGCGGCTCGAGGCCGGCATAGACCTTCTGCTTCAGCTCGAGCTTCTCCGGCACGGCCTCGATGATGAGATCGGCGTTGCGTACGCCTTCTCCGTCCATGTCGGGAATGAGGCGATCGAGTGCGTCGCGCACGTCGGTCGGCTTGCGAATGATCTTGCCGTAGAGTTCGGCCGCGCGCTTCGCCGCGCCGGCGATCGGCTCCGGCTTCATGTCGGCCAGCGAGACGCGCATCCCCTGGCCCGCGCACCAGGCCGCGATGTCACCGCCCATGGCGCCGGCGCCGATGACATGCACATGCTTGACGGCATTGCCGCTGCCCGCCGCCTTCTTCATCTGCTCGCGCAGGAAGAAGACCCGGATCAGGTTCTGCGCGGTCGGCGTCACCATCAGCTTGGCGAACGAGCCCTGTTCGGCTTTCAGCATCGAGGCCTTGCTGCCGCCGTGGGTCTCCCAGAGATCGATCAGCGCGTAGGGCGCCGGATAATGCTCACGAGATGCCGCCTTCGCCGCCTGCGAGCGCATGCGTCTGGCGAGCAGCCCGCGCACGAGGCCGACATTCGCCGCGCGAACCAGCAAGCCCGGCCGCGCCCGCTTCAGACGTCCGAACAGCGCATCCTTCACGGCATTGTGGACGTGGCGCTCCTGCGTGACGGTGTCGACGAGGCCGAGCGATCTGGCGCGGCGCGCATCGATGGTGCGGCCGGTCAGCATCAGGGCCATCGACTGGATCGGATTGACCAGCGCGGTGAAGCGCGCGGTGCCGCCGAGGCCTGGATGAAGGCCGAGCATCACCTCCGGGAAGCCGAAGCGCGCCCCCTCGATGGCGATGCGCGCCTGACAGGCGAGCGCGACCTCGAGCCCGCCGCCGAGGCAGAAGCCGTGGATGACCGCCACCGTCGGCAACCTCAAGGCTTCCAGGTGATCGATTACGGCATGCGCGGACCGGATGCGTGTCTCCACCATCTCAGGATCGGACGCGCCGCGAAATTCGTTGACGTCGGCGCCGGCAATGAAGCCGGACGGCTTTGCCGAGCGGATCACGAGGCCGGCGGGACGCTCGGTCTCGATCGCCGCAAGCACGGCATCGAACTCCTCCATCACATCCGAGGACAGCGTGTTGGCGCTCGCCTCGGCGCGGTCGAACAGCAGCCAGGCGACACCATCGGCATCGCGCGTCAGCTTGAAGTGCTTGTAGGGACTGTCTGTCCCAGGCTTGGGCCCGAGCTCCAGCACGCGGTCGCCAAGCGCGGTCATGATCTTGGAATCCATGGTCACAGCGCCTCGATCAGCATGGCGCCGCCGAGCCCGCCGCCGATGCATTCGGTGGCAACGCCGCGCCGCGTGCCAAGCCGCTTCATGGCGTTGACGAGATGCAGCACGATCCGGTTGCCGGAGGTGCCGACGGGATGACCGAGCGAGATCGCGCCACCGTCGACGTTTAGTCTTTCGCGGGCGATCTCGCCGGCTGCGCCGTCGAGGCCCAAAATCTCGCGACAGAATTTATCGTCGTTCCAGGCGGCGAGACAGCCGAGCACCTGCGTGGCGAAAGCCTCGTTCAATTCCCAGGTCTCGACGTCGTTGATGCTGAGGCCGTTGCGCTGGAGCAGCGGCGTCGCCGAGATCACCGGGCCGAGCCCCATGATGCTAGGATCGAGCGCGGCCCAATTGCTGTCGACGATGACAGCTTTAGGGGTGAGCTTATGCTTGGCGACCGCGGCGTCGGAGGCCAGGATCACCCAGGAGGCGCCATCGGTGATCTGCGAGGAATTGCCGGCGGTCACCTGTCCCCAGGGGCGCTCGAACACCGGCCGGAGCTTTGCAAGCGTCTCGGCCGTCGAGTCCGGGCGTACGCCGTCGTCATGGTCGAAGAACTTGCCATCCCGGGAGAACGCGGTCTCAACCTCGCCCTTCAGAAAACCTTCGGCCTGCGCATGCGCAAGGCGGCGATGGCTCTCGGCCGCGTAGGCATCAGACTGCGCGCGCGTGATGCCAAAGAGATGACCGACGACCTCGGCGGTCTGGCCCATGTTCAAATCGGTGACGGGATCGGTCAGTCCGCGCTCGAGGCCGATGACCGGCTTGAGATAGCTTGGGCGCAGCTTGAAGGCTGCGGCGAGCTTCGCGGCAACGCCCTTGGCGGTGGCGAGCCCGGCGAACCAGCGCACGCCGGAATTCGGCCAGACCAGCGGCGCGTGGCTCAGCGCCTCGGTTCCACCGGCCAGGATCATGTCGGCATGGCCTTCGCGGATGTAGCGATAGGCAGTGTCGATCGACTGCATCCCGGAGCCGCAATTGATCTGTACCGTGAAGGCAACCATGTCCTCGCCCATGCCGAGCCGCAGCGCGGCGACACGGGCGGGGTTCATCTCGTCCGCGATCACGTTGACGCAGCCGAGGATGACCTGGTCGAAGTCAGTCGGGGCGAACGGCTGGCGCGCCAGCAGCGGTCGGCCGCATTGCACAGCGAGATCCACCGGCGTGAACGGGCCGGGGCCCGAGCGCGCCTTCAGAAACGGCGTCCGACTGCCGTCGATGATGAAAACCGGTCGTGCCATCAGCTCGCCGCCCTCTGTTCACCGAGTTCCTGGAAGAACTGATGCACGTCGCCGGATTTCTTGTAAATCGGTGACAGCGCCTCAGGCGCAAAGTCATCGACCTCGATCACTTCGTTGACGGCTTCGCGGGCCGCGGCGAGCTGCTCGCCCTCGGCTTGCGTGATCACACCCTTGGCGACCGCGTCCTTCCAGTCGCGGACCTGCGCGGCGCGCACGCGCCTAGCGATCGCATCGGTTTCTGCAGCGAGCTTGAACGCGCGCTCAAGCCGGGCAAAGCCGCCGTCGTCGTCGACATGGGCGAGATCGGGCGTGAGACGCTCGCGCGCCGCCGACGGCTCCAGGACGAGGCTTGCGCATTGATGGACGACGCGGTCCGACGGGCCGAGCACGCGTGCGCCGAACGGCTGGACCACGAGCTTGAGGAAGGCTGCGACGAAGCGGTTCGGCAGATTGGCCAGAATTTCCGCGAGCCGGTTCTCGATGGTTCGGAAGCCCGTCGCCATGCACCATTCCAGCGCGGCGAAATCCTCCTTCTGACGGCCCTCGTCCTGCCAGCGCTTCAGCGCGGCCGAGAGCAGATACAGCTCGGACAGAATGTCGCCGAACCGCGCCGACAGCATCTCCTTGCGCTTGAGCGCGCCGCCGAGCGTCAGCAGCGCCAGATCGGCGCAGAGCGCGAAGGCGGCAGAGTAGCGCGAGAGCTGGCGATAGAATGGCGTGGCATCGCCCGCATCAGGCGCCGGTGCGAAGGCGCCGAACGTCCAGCTTCGGCCAAAGGCGCGAAGCAGTGTGCGGAAGCTGTGGCCGACGTGCTTCCAGAAAGCCTTGTCGAACGCGGCGAGGCCGCGCTCGCGGTCGGTGTCGGCGAGCGCATTCATCTCGCCGAGCAGATAGGGATGGGCGCGGATGGCGCCCTGCCCGAACACGATGAGATTGCGCGTGAGAATGTTGGCGCCCTCGACCGTGATGCCGACCGGCACGGCGCGATGCAGATTGCCGAGATAGTTCTGCGGACCATCGATCACGGCCTTGCCGCCGTGGATGTCCATGGCGTCGTCGATCGCAGTGCGCATGCGTTCGGTCGCATGCAGCTTCATGATGCCGGAGATGACGGCAGGATGAATGCCGGCATTGAGCGCCGCGCAGGTCAGCCGCCGCGCCGCATCGAGCTGATAGGCGGTCGCGACGATGCGCGCGAGCGGCTCCTCGACGCCCTCGAACTTGGAGATGGAGATGCCGAACTGCTCGCGGATGCGAGCATAGGCACCGGTGGTGCGCGCCGCAAAGGCGGCGCCGGCGGCCGACAGCGACGGCAGCGAGATGCCGCGCCCGGCGGCGAGCGCGGTCATCAGCATCTTCCAGCCCTGCCCCAGCCGAGCTTCGCCGCCGATGACGTAGTCGAGCGGGATGAAGACGTCGCGGCCCCGGTTCGGGCCATTCTGGAACACTTGCATCGACGGCAGATGGCGGTGACCGATCTCGACGCCGGGCAGATTAGTCGGGATCAGCGCCACCGTGATTCCGAGCTCTTCCTGATCGCCGACGAGGTGATCGAGATCATAGGCCTTGAAGGCGAGACCGAGCAACGTCGCGACGGGGCCGAGCGTGATGTAGCGCTTGTGCCAGTTGAGACGAAGGCCGATCACCTCGCGGTCCTCGAACTCCCCCTTGCAGATGATGCCGGTGTCGACCATCGAGGCGGCATCGGAGCCGGCCTCCGGGCTGGTGAGGCCGAAGCAGGGAATGTCGCGACCATCGGCGAGGCGCGGCAGCCAGCGCTGCTGCTGCTCCTTGGTGCCGAAGCGCATCAAGAGCTCGCCGGGGCCGAGCGAGTTCGGCACCATCACCGTGACGGCGGCCGCGATCGAACGGGTCGAGATTTTTCGCACGACTTCGGAATGCGCATACGGCGAAAAGCCGAGCCCACCGAATTCCTTCGGAATGATCATGCCGAAGAACTTTTCGCGCTTGACGAAGTGCCAGACGTCCTGCGGCAGGTCGCGCCATTCCCAGAAGATCTTCCACTCGTCGAGCATGGCGCAGAGCTCGTCGACGGGGCCGTTGAGGAAAGCCTGTTCCTCCGCGGTCAGCGTTGCCTGCGGGACCTTCAGCAGCTTCGACCAATCGGGATTGCCGGTGAAGAGATCGGCGTCCCACCAGACGTCACCGGCCTCCAGCGCCTCGCGCTCGGTATCGGAAATCGCCGGCAGCACGCCGCGCGCGAGAGTGAAGATCGGCTTTGTCAGAGTGTCGCGGCGGAAGCTCATGGCTGACCTCATGCATCGGCGCGGTTATCGGGCATTTTAGCGGAAACTGGCTGGCCGAGGCGAACACTTCGCCTGCGAAATTGACGCGGCCGGGCGGCCGCCCAGGGGCCATAACGGCCGGGCCGCGGTGCCGGTTCCGGGATCGGGAAATGGGGCCGAACGCCTCGCCACAGTCATTCCCGGGCGACGTGCAAGCGTCGAGCCCGGAATCGAGCGTGCGGCAGCGTTGGTGGACCAATGGATCTCTGATGCACAATTGCGCATCATAGGTCGCGTCTGGCGACGCCGCGGAATGACCTGTGGAAGCAGCAGCCCGGCTTAATCCGGCCGGACCATCTCGAACATGTTTTCCGGCTTGATCTCGAAATAGTCGCCGCGGCGCCCCGCGCGGACGATAGGGCGGGCGGCGGCGGTCTGGTAGACGCCGTCCTTGATCATGGCCTTGTCGATGTGGACGGCGACGACCTCGCCGAGCGTCAGCCAGGCGTCAGCCTCCTTGCCGTTGGCGCCCTTGAGACGAACGATGTCGGACACCTTGCATTCGAAGGCGACCGGGCTCTCGCCGACGCGCGGCACGTTGACAAGCTTGCCGGGCACGGCGGTCAGACCCGCGACCTCGAACTCGTCGACCTCGGGCGCGACATGCGCGGCGGTTGCGTTCATGTGCTTCGCCAGATCCATCGTGGCGAGATTCCAGACGAATTCGCCGGTCTGCTGGATGTTCTCGACCGTGTCCTTCCAATTGGTGGAGGAGAAGCCGATGATCGGCGGCACATAACAGAACGCATTGAAGAAGCTGTAGGGTGCGAGGTTGACGTGGCCCCTGGCGTCGCGCGAGGAGATCCAGCCGATCGGCCGCGGCGCGATAATAGCGTTGAAGGGATCGTGCTTGAGGCCGTGGCCCTTGGAGGGCTCGTAGAAGTAGGGGTCTTTGGCGGTCACGCTCTGTTTCCTTCCCGTCTTGCGAGCGGAACGAAGCAATGCAGAATCCCTCTGCGGAGACAGCCTGGATTGCTTCGCTACGCTCGCAATGACGGAGTGTGTTGGTCCGTCCTTGCCGTCATCCCTCCGTTAGGGTGGCGCGAAGCTGCTTATAGGAGGAAAGCCACCGCCCCGTCAGTGCCGCGGCGACAATCCCGCGATGACGAAATCGATCATCTGGTCGATGGTCGGGCCCGGCTTGGTGGCGCACTGGGCGATCATCTGGGGATGGAAGAAGCGCATCATTGCGGTGCAGGAGCAGAGCGCGGCCAATTGCAGGTCCGGTGCCTCGAACTCGCCGGCGGCGACGCCCTGCCCGATCATCTGGCCGATCATTCCGGCGATACATTCCATGTGGGTGACGCAGACGTCCCAGTCCTCCTGCATGGCGATTTCGACCATCTCATGCAGCTTATTGTCGCCGACATAGCGCTCGGTGTTCATGCGATGGATGGTGGTGAGCAGCTCGCGGAAGCGCTCCAGCACCGGACCGGGCCGCGCCACGATCCGCTGCGCCTCCAGCTCAACCTCGCCCATCAGCGAGCGGGCCACCGCCTGATGGATCGCCTTCTTCGATTCGAAGAAGCGATAGACATTGGCGGGGCTCATCCGCAGTTCTTTGGCGATGTCTCCGACCGTGGTCTTCTGGTAACCGATCTGGCGGAACAGCCGCTCGGCCACCTCGAGGATACGATCCCGGGTGTCGCTTTCGATATGTTCCGTAATCAGTGTCATCTGTCAGGACTCGTCAGTCAGCACTTCATCTCACTTATTCAGCCGCTTCAGCAAGCGGAATTGCGCGTGGCTCATCGCTCCCATGCTGCGGCGCGGCAGGCTGCTCGGGAGTACCAGCCTCATCTAGGCTCTTTCTGAACCAAAGCGCATAGAGGCCCGGCAGGTACAAGAGCGTGAGGAAGGTCGCGACGAACAAGCCGCCCATGATGGTGATCGCCATCGGGCCCCAGAAGGCCGAGCGCGACAGCGGGATCATGGCGAGAATCGCGGCGAGCGCCGTCAGCACCACCGGTCGGGCGCGGCGGACGGTGGCCTCGACAATCGCCTCGCGCCGGGTCAGGCCGTGCGAGACGTCGGTCTCGATCTGGTCGACGAGGATGACGGTGTTGCGCATGATCATGCCGGCAAGCGCGATCAGGCCGAGCAGCGCCACGAAGCCGAACGGGGCATTGGCGACATTGAGCCCGAGAGAGGCGCCGACGATGCCGAGTGGCGCCGTCAGGAACACCAGGATCAGGCGCGAGAAGCTCTGAAGCTGGAACATCAAGAGCGTCAGCATCACCATCACCATCAGCGGGAAGAGAATGAAGATCGAGGCGTTGCCCTTGGCGGATTCCTCGAAGGCGCCGCCCGGCTCGATCCGGTAGGCCGGCTCGAGGTGGTCCTTGATCGCCTTCAGCTTCGGCGTGATCTGGTTGGTGACGTCGGGCGCCTGCACGCCGTCGACCACGTCGGAGCGCACGGTGATCGCCATGTCGCGGTTGCGCCGCCACAAGATCGGCTCCTCGTGGGCATATTCGATCTTGGCGATCTGCTGCAGCGGCACGGCAACGCCGTTGCGCGAGGTAATCGTCAGGTCGCCGACACCGCCGAGATCGAGGCGTTCGGACGGCGCCGCGCGGGCGACCACGCCGACCTTCTCGATGCCGTCGCGCACGGTCGTGACCTGCGCGCCCGAGATCAGCATCGCCAGCGCCTGCGAGACGTCCTGCGGGGTCAGGCCCATGGCGCGGGCACGGTCCTGGTCGACGACGAGCTTGAGGTAAGGCGACTGCTCGTTCCAGTCGAGCTGGACGTCCTTGACGCTCTTGTTCTGCCGCATGACGTCGCGGACCTGGTAGGCGATCTCGCGCACCTTGTTGGCGTCGGGGCCGATCACACGGAACTGGACCGGGAAACCGACCGGCGGACCGAAATTGAAGCGGTCGACGCGCACGCGCGCCTCGGACAGGAAGCCCTCGGCAGCGGCGTTTTCGATCTTGGCTTTGATGCGCTCGCGCGCCTCGACGCCCTTGGCGACGATGACAACCTCGGCGAAGGCCTCGTTCGGCAGCTGCGGATTGAGGCCGAGCCAGAAGCGCGGCGAACCCTGGCCGACATAGGCGGTATAGGTCTCGATATCCTTGTCGTCCTTCAGCAGGGTCTCGGCCTTCTTCACCGCCTTCTCGGTGACGTTGAAGGCGGTGCCCTCCGGCAGGCGGAGCTGGAGGAACAGCTCGGGGCGCTCCGACAGCGGGAAGAACTGCTGCTGGACATGGCCGAACCCGACGATCGAGGCGACGAAAATTCCGACGGTCGCGACCACCACGGTGATGCGATGATTGACGCACCATTGCACGATGGCGCGCAGGCCGCGGTACATGCGGGTCTCGTAGACTGCGTGCGGATCGTGATTGTGGTGGACCTTCGTCTCCGGCAGCAGCATGGCGCCGATATAGGGCGTGAAGATCACCGCCACGAACCAGGAGGCGACCAGCGCGATCGCCACGATCCAGAAGATGCTGCCGGCATATTCGCCGACCGCGGAATTGGCAAAGCCGATGGGGAGGAAGCCAGCGGCCGTGACCAGCGTTCCCGTGAGCATCGGAAACGCAGTTGATTCCCAGGCAAAGGACGCCGCGCGCATGCGATCCCAGCCCTGCTCCATCTTCACCACCATCATTTCGACTGCGATGATGGCGTCGTCGACGAGCAGACCGAGCGCGATGATCAGCGCACCGAGCGTGATGCGGTGCAGGTCGAGCGACATCGTGTTCATGACAATGAAGACGATGCCGAGCACCAGCGGCACAGACAGCGCGACCACGATGCCGGTGCGCCAGCCCAGTGCCAAAAATGAGACGAACAGCACGATGACGAGCGCCTCCATGAAGGAGTGCACGAACTCGCCGACGGCGTGCTCGACCACCTTGGGCTGGTCGGCAATCAGCCTGACGTCGATGCCCTGCGGCACGGCCTTCATGAATTCGCTCGTCGCCTTCTCGACCTCCTTGCCGAGATCGAGGATGTTGGCGCCCTTGGCGGTGACGACGCCGATGCCGATCGCGGGCTTGCCTTCCTGGCGGACCACGAAGCTCGGCGGATCGACATAGCCATGGGTGACGGTGGCGATATCGCCGAGACGGAAGACGCGGCCGTTGCTCTCGACCGGCGTCTCGGCCACGGCCTTGGCGCCGTCGAGCGCGCCGGTGACGCGCAGCGGCACGCGCTGCGACGAGGTCTCGACTGTGCCGGCCGGCGTCACGTTGTTCTGCTTGGCGAGCGAATCGAACAGCGCTTGCGGCGTGATGCCGAGGGTGGCGAGCTTGGCGTGGCTGAACTCGACGAAGATGCGTTCGTCCTGATTGCCGTAGACGTCGACCTTGGTCACGCCGGGCACCTTCAGGAGGCGCTGACGGAATCCTTCCGAGACCTTCTTGAGCTGAGCATAGTCGGCGCCGTCGCCGGTCATCATGTAGAGGATGGAATCGACGTCGGAGAATTCGTCGTTGACGACGGGCCCGAGGATGCCGGACGGCAGCTGACCCTGCACGTCGACCAGCTTCTTGCGAAGGAGGTAGAAGAGATAGGGCACGTCCTTCGGCGGGGTGCTGTCGCGGAACGTCACCTGGAGCGCGGTGAAGGCGGGCTTGGAATAGGTCTGCACCTTCTCGAAATAGGGCAGCTCCTGGATCTTCTTCTCGATGGGATCGGCGACCTGGGTCTGCATCTCCTGCGCGGTCGCTCCCGGCCACATCACGGAGACGTTGACCACCTTCACCGTGAAGAACGGATCCTCGGCACGGCCGAGCTTCTCATAGGAGAAGAAGCCGGCGACGCCGAGCACGATCATCAGGAAGAGCACCAGCGTCGGATGGCTGACGGCCCAGGCCGAAAGGTTGAAGCGCTTCATCGCACTCTCCGAAAGACGATCCAGTTGCAAAAACGACAGCCGCTCTATTGAAGGCCTCATCGCGAGGCAGCGAAGCAATCCAGGGGGCTGGGCAGGTTCTGGATCGCTTCGCCGCTTCAGCCCTTGCATTTGCGCTCGGGCCGAAACTCACCTCGCAATGAGGAACTCGTAAACGTTCGTTAGAAGGACAGCGACGAGACGATCCGCACCCTCTGGCTCGGATCGAGCTTCTGCACGCCGAGGGCGACGATCTTGGCGCCCTCTTCGACACCACCGGTGATGACGACGTCGTTGCTCTCGTAGGACTTCACCGTCACCGGCCTCAGCGTAATCGCGCCGTTGTCGTCGACGACGTAGAAGGACGGCTTGCCGCCTTCGTTGAACAACGCCGACAGCGGCAGCCGGGCGACGCGCTCGGTGGCGGCGTCCGACAGCGTGAGCGTCGCGGTCATGCCGAGCGCGACCTTGTCGTCGGCTTCGGGCAGCGAGAATTTTGCCAGATAGGTGCGGGTTGCCGGATCGGCCGCCGGCGCGATCTCGCGCAGCTTGGCCGTGTACTTCTTGTTCGGCTCGGACCAAAGAGTGACGCTGGCGGCGCCCGACTTGGCGCGTCCGACCAGCGTCTCAGGGATGGCGACGACCGCTTCCTTTTCGGCAAAGCGGGCGACACGGATCGAGGCCTGGCCCGCGGCGACCACCTGGCCGGGCTCAATCAGCGTTGCGGTGACGACGCCACGGGCGTCGGCGTTGAGCGTCGCGTAGGAAAGGGAATTCTTGGTCAGCTCGACCGAGCGCTCGGCCCGATTCAGGCGCGCACGGGCCTCGTCAGCGGCGGCACGACTCTGGTCGAGCTGGGCATCGGTGGTCCAGCCCTTGGCCTTTAGGTCCTTGGCGCGCTGCTCGGCAGCGGCGGCCTGGGCCAGCACGCCGGTCGCGGCAGTCAACTCGGCAACGGCCTGCTCGGCCTGGAGCTTCAGATCGATCTCGTCGAGAGTCGCCAGCGGCTGTCCGATTTCGACGGTCTGGCCGACCTCGACCAGGCGCTTTGCGACCTTGCCGGCGACGCGAAAACCGAGATCGCTCTCGATCCGCGGCCGAATGGTCCCGACGAAGCTCCGCTCGGGCGTCTCGGCGTCATAATGGGCCGTTGCGACCAGAACCGGCCGCGGCGGCTCGGCCTTTTCGGCGATGGTGTCATTGCACCCAGCCAGTGCGGCGGCCATCAGGGCCAGCGACACACCCGCCAACAGCCTGGAATAGCTGGACAAAACCGACCGGACGAACATCGAAGGACACTCCTGCATCTCGAATGAGAGGAATGTCGATTAATCACTGACAAAAGTCAATAATCGTCAGTCATCAGGAATCCGTGATCGTTAAGGGCTGGTAAGGATTGTCCCCGTTGTCAGGAAGGTGCGATGGTAGGGCGGACAACGCGAGATGTCCGCCCCAGCTCGAAGAGCGAAGGCGGACGCGTGCCACCTCGACAGTCACAAGCGGGGAGATGGGCACCGCGTGCGAAGAGCACGCCTTGGCCCACTGCAGGTGCTCCCTCGCCGTTCCTATTCGGCGAACTCGTGCTTGCTGTCATGGCCGCCGACGAAGACCAGGAGGCCGGCGATCAGCGGCAAGACGGCGAGCACGAGCAGGCCGCTTGAGGTTTGGCCAGTTGCTTCCTTGACCCAACCGATCAGATAGGGCCCGCCGAAGCCGGCGAGGTTGCCGACCGAGTTGATCAGGGCGATCGCGCCGGCCGCCGCGGTGCCGGACAGCCAGGCGGTCGGCAAGGTCCAGAACACGCCGAAGCAGCAGAACACCCCAATGGCCGCCACCGTCAGCACAACCATCGTGAGGGCTGGATCGGTGAGATAAGAGGAGATGCCGAGCGCAACCGCGGTGAGCAGCAGCGGCGCGCCGACATGCATCACGCGCTCGCGTGTCGCATCCGAATGCCGCGCCCACAGCACCATCGCGATGGTGCCGAACAGATAGGGAATCGCGGTGACGAAGCCGGTCTGCGCGTTGGTGAGGCCGAACGCCTTGACGATCTGCGGCAGCCAGAACTGCATGCCATAGAGCGCGCCGACGAAGCCGAAATAGATCAGGCTGAGCGCGATCACCTTCGGCGACGACAACGCTTGGCCGAGCGATGGATGCTTCACCGCCTGCTTGATTGCGATCTCAGAATCGAGCTTGGCCTTGAGCCAGGCCTTCTGCTCGGCCGAGAGCCAATTCGCCTTCTCCGGCCTGTCGGTGAGATAGAACCAGGTGACGATGCCGAGCAGCACGGAAGGAATGCCTTCGATGATGAAAAGCCATTGCCAGCCCTTCAGCCCCATCAGGCCGTCGAGCCCGAGCAGGAGGCCCGAGACCGGCGCGCCGATCACGGTCGAGACCGGAACGGCGATGGCGAAGGCCGCGAGAAAGCGGGCGCGATATTCGGCCGGATACCAATAGGTGAGATAGAGGATGATGCCCGGGAAGAAGCCGGCCTCGGCGACGCCGAGCAGGAAGCGCAGGACGTAGAAGCTCGTGACGCCGCTGACCGCCGCCATCAGCGCAGAGATGATGCCCCAGGTCACCATGATGCGGGCGATCCAGCGGCTGGCACCGAATTTTTCCAGCGCGAGGTTGCTCGGCACCTCGAAGATGAAGTAGCCGATGAAGAAGATGCCGGCGCCCCAGGAGAAGATCAGCGGTGTGAACTTCAGCTCCGCATTCATGGTCAGCGCGGCGAAACCGAGATTGACGCGATCGAGATAGGAGAAGAAGTAGGCCAGCACCAGGAACGGAATCAGGCGCCATGAGATAGTGCGGATAGTCGAGGTCTCGATTTCCGACTTGGCTGCGCCGACGGAACCGGCATAGGTCGTGGTCTGGCTCATGGCTTCCCCCGTGTTGTTGCTTTTGTAGCTAAGAGGCGGTTTTGAGCATCGCGGGCAAAGAGTCAATGGAGCGAGCAATGCACGGAGCGCAGCCGGATAAACGCGTTGCGCTGCTGCGGACATCGCTGATCCGCGCCGGCCTCGCGTTTGCGGTGATCGTCTGCGGGCTGTCTCTGCGCTGGTACGGCTTTCCGCTCGGCCTGCCCGCCTTCGCCGTGAAGTACGGCGGCTCGCTGTTGTGGGCGACGATGGTGTTTCTGCTGGTCGGTCTTTTGCTGCCGCGGCTGACGCGGATGCAGATGGCAGCTATCGCGGTCGTGATCGCGGTCGTCGTGGAATTCTCCCGCCTGGTGCATACCCCTTGGCTTGACGCGTTCCGCCTGACCACCGCGGGCGCGCTGCTGCTCGGGCGCATCTTCTCGTTATGGAATTTGGTGGCTTACGTGATCGGCATTGTGTTCGGCGTCTGGCTGGATCGGCTTGTGGAAACGCGCAGCCTAGGCAACGGCTAGCCAGCCAGCCTCTTCCTGGTGGCGCGGAGAATCTCGTCTGACAATTTGGAATCGCTCACGGCGCGGGCGAGTACAACCGCTCCGACCAGAGAGGCCAGAGTCACGATCGCGTCCCCATCGCGCTTGCGTTGGCCGGCCCCCGCTCCCATGCGGGCGCTGAGCCATCCGATCATGCCACTCACGCCGGCGGTAAATCGCTCTCGCGCGCCTTGGCTCTGGCGGTGCATTTCAGAGCACAGGGCAGCAAAGGGGCAGCCGCTTCCCGGTTCATCCCGGTGCGCCACCGAGAGATATTCGGAAACATAATCGCCGACCGTGGTGGTTTCACGGAGTTCGCGTCCTTTGGAGACGATCGCTTCGGCGACCGCCTCTTCGATTAGCCGCTCCTTGGAGCCAAATTGGCTGTAAAGGCCGCCATGCGTCATGCCGGCGGCTTCGGTCAGCGCGTCGACGCTGACGCCGGAGATCCCGCGCTCCCGGATCAGGCGTGAGGCCGCCGTTAGAATTCGCTCGCGGTTGTCGGCCGCCTTCTCCTTGGAAACGCGCATGTCGGAAGTCCCGAATCAGAGGTCTTGACAATTATAATTACGATCGTCATCTAATTCAAACATTACGATCGTCATCAAAATCTGACGGGCGCAGCGACGATCACCAGGAGAAAGTCATGGCCAAGGTAAAGATTGCTCTCGTGACAGGCGCCTCGTCGGGCATCGGCGAAGCCACCGCGCAGCGGCTCGCAACAGCCGGTTATAGAGTTTACGGCACCAGCCGACGCGGAGTTCAGGCAGGCAAGCGGCCTTTCGAGATGCTGGCCCTCGACGTGACCAGCGACGAATCCGTCACAGCGGCCGTCAGCGAGGTGATCGGGCGCGAGGGTCGCATCGATCTACTCGTGAACAACGCCGGATTCGGCGTTGCCCCCGCCGGCGCCGAGGAGAGCTCGATCGAGCAGGCCCGCTCGATTTTCGAGACGAACTTCTTTGGGCTGATCCGGGTGACGCGCGCCGTCCTGCCGCAGATGCGCGGTCAGGGCAGCGGCCGCATCATCAACATCAGCTCCGTCCTTGGCTTTCTGCCGATGCCCTATGGAGCGCTCTATGCGGCGACCAAGCACGCCGTGGAAGGCTATTCGGAATCGCTTGACCACGAGCTGCGCACGCGGGGTATCAGGGTCTCCACCATCGAACCCGCCTACACGAAGACACCGTTCGACGCGAACTTCATCGAGCCGGACGTCAAGCTCGACGAGTATCGCGAAGCACGCGCGGCCGTGAGCAGGCGGGTGAACGAGGTCATTGGCAACCGCCGAATCGCCGGATGTGGTCGCCGACACCGTATTGAAGGCGGCAAACGCGACGCATCCGAAAATTCGATACACAGCCGGCAAGCTCGCGAACCGCCTGCGACTTCTACGCAGGTTTGCGCCCGCCGGCCTGGTCGATGCCGGGATTCGAAAGGACCTCCGGCTTGATGCGGCTCAGCCGTCACGGTCCGCTCGTCTCCCACGAGCTTTTTGACGGCGCGCGCGCCGCCGCTCCCGGCCCTGCATTCGCCCGTGCTCGCGGCATGAACTTCTTCATGGTGTTCGGCCTGCTGAGCCGCAAGATCATTCGCGGCGCTGGAAAAACGCGGCGTCGAATATTCATTCCTGTTTGTGCATCCGGACGGGGGGCAGCTCTCGCAGATCTCGGACATTCTCACGGCGGGTCACATTCGGCCGGTGATCGACAAGGTATTTCCGTTCGCGCGGGCAAAGGACGCCCTTGGCTATCTTGCGAAGGGCAGGGCCAAGGGGAAAGTCATTGTCCAGATGAGGTGAGGCTCACTCCGCAAGCTGAAATCGCTCGAACCGGTCGAGCTCGTCCTCGATCTTGCGCTTGAGCTCCTTGCGGCCTGCAGTCTTCTTGCCCTCGCCAACCCAGGTCCATTTCTGCATCAAGAGCTTCTTGGCCTGCCGGTCCGTCTTGAGATCAAGCGCGGCGACGATCTCGTGGCCGACCAGCACGGGCAGCGCGAAATAGCCGAGCTTGCGCTTGGCCTTCGGCACATAGGCTTCGAACAGATGGTTGTAGCCGAAGATGAGATTGGTGCGCTTGCGCTGGATGATCAGCGGATCGAACGGCGACAGGATATGGACGAGATCGGGCGACGCCGCCGCGCCGGTGGACTCGAGCACCGCAGGCACCGCCCAATGCTCCTGCTTGCCCGCGCCGTCGATCGCGACAGGCACGAGCTCGCCGCGGCGCACGCGCGAGGCGATCAGCCCCGCCACCGCCTTCTTGCGCGGCGCATCGAGATGGCAGACCGAATCCAGACTGACCACACCCTGTGAGCGCAGCGCGCGGTCGAGCAGATAGGCCGTGATCTCCTTGGGCGAGGCCGGCTTCGGCAGCTTGTCCCAGCCAAAATGGCGCGTCGTCAGCTCATAGGTCTTGAGCATGCCCTGGCGCTCGCTGATGGTCACAGCCCCGGTATAGAAGGCAAGTTGCAAGGCCCGCTTCGACGGCTTGCGGCTCTGCCACAAATGTTCCTTCTCGACGAGCACGTCGTCCTCGATGTCGCGGATCGTGAGCGGACCGGCGCGCAGCAGCCGCATTACCTTGCGCGTGTCGGCCGGCTTCACCGAGTCGAACCATTTGTGCCCTTCGCGCCGGTGCTCGCGCATCGCCGGCAGGAAGAAGCGGAAGTCGCTCGCCGGCACGTAGGACAGCGCATGCGTCCAGTATTCGAACACACTTCGGTCGACGCTCTGGGCATGGCGAAGATCAGCGCGGCGGTAGGACGGGATGCGGCTGAACAGGATGTGGTGGTGGCAGCGCTCGATCACGTTGATGGTGTCGATCTGCACATAGCCGAGATGAGCGACCGCGTGCGCGACGGCCTGCGCGCCTTCGCCGAACGGGGTACGCTCGTCCAGCCGCTGGGCATGCAGCCAGATCTGCCGGGCCTGTGTCGTCGAGAGAGGGAGAGGCTTGGGAGCGCGGGACATTGCAGGATGCAATGTAGCGGGATTCGCGCTGAGGCAAACAAGACAGGCAAAGAAAACCGCGCTGCCATCTGCTGACAGCGCGATCTGTCAGCGAACTGCTCAAACTATTTCGCGCCCATCTTCTGCGCCTTCATGTAATGCATGCAGGCGCCGCGCATATTGCCTTTGCTCATCTCGGTGTTGGCCGCAGCCATTTCCTTGGCCATCGCCTGTTTGGCGGGCGAATCGACGGTTCCCATTGCGGTCATCGATTTGCCGATAGCCTCGCCTGTACAGGGTTGCATCTTTGCCGCAGAAGCCGGCGAGGCCGCGAACACCGCGAGCACAACAGCCGAAAGCAACATCTTCATCGAGTGTCTCCTCCGTAGAACAAAACCGGCGTCGTGCCGGCCAACGCAAGAGCCATTCTTCAGCGACAAGTTTTCAGGGAGAAGACATTTTCGTTGCTGCGCCGCAGCGATAGCCCCCCTTAGCGTGCGGCTTTTGGGCGCTCCCCGAGGCTGCCTGTAGCAGTATCCGGCTCGCAGGACGCCTTGCCGCGCCCCTCCGACTGGCAGCGATAGACGCTGCCAGTGAGACGATCGACCAGCCACATGTTATCGTCGGTCGGCGCTTCCAGGCCGACATAGCGGGAGGTCAGCCCCGTGATCAATGTCGACAGCAGGATCGCCACCGCGATCATCGCCGCGCCGATATAGATTGGCATTGAGCTCAGGGACACTGTCCGATCCGGCGGGCCGCTGCGATAGAACTGGTAGTCACGCTGGTAGTCACTTGGCCTCGGCACTGGACGGAACTCGCCTCCCTCGCGGACGAATTGTTGGATGACAAAGCCTGCTAGGCGCGCATATGGACGAATTCTTGTTCGTGGGCGGGCCTTGGGGCGACGCCTTTGCGACGATCGGCGAAACGCGGATGTCCGGGGCGGCCAGAGAGCTCGTTCGGAGCAAGCCGGAACGAACACTGTGACCTCCGGCTCGTGATTTCGAATGTGACAAGGATCACATCAGGGCCTTTGAACCTTCCCTATGCTCGCAGCATCAAATCGCCATCAGGCGTAACAGCGAGGATACGACAATGACCCGTTTCGATAAATTTTTTGGACTGAAGGCGATTACTCTCTCGGCGGCCCTGTCGATGACGGCGAACCTTGCGCTGGCCGGCGACAACAACGTCTCCGCGGGCCAGATCCTGGATGCATTGAAGCCGAAGCCGGTGACCCGCGGCCTGTCCGTTGGGCCACCGGCCGATACCACCGCGCAGGCCAAGGAATCGACGTTCCTCAACACCGTGCGCAACCGCTCGACCCGGTCGCTCTCGACCGGCGAGCGCGAGCAGATCGCCGAGCTCGCGGCCGCCAAACCGAAGATCGATCTGGAGATCCAGTTCGACTACAACTCGGCCGAGATCGCCAAGACCTCGGTGGCCTCGGTGCAGGCGCTCGGCAAAGCGCTGTCCGATCCGGCGCTCAAGGGTTCGACCTTCGTGGTCGCAGGCCACACCGACGCGACCGGTGGCGAGGAGTACAATCAAGGGCTCTCCGAGCGGCGCGCCGACACCATCAAGAAGTACCTGGTGCAGAACTACGGCCTGAACGGCGCTGATCTCGTCACTGTCGGTTACGGCGAGACCAAGCTGAAGGATGCCGCCAACGGCGCCGACCCAGTCAACCGCCGCGTCCAGGTCGTGAACATGGACACCAAGACCGCGTCGAAATGATCTCCTAGTTACGCGTGACGAAACGCGCCGCCTGCTGTAACCCGGCAGGCGGCGATGTCATATCCAGCTCTGGAACAGCATCAACCGGCCGAAGGTTCGCATTGAGCTGCCGACAAAGGCCGCGGAGATCGGCAGCAGGACTGCAAAGCCGGCGGCGGCGATGCCGACATAGGCCCACAGCAGCCAGCGCGGCAGTCCGTCCCGGCGCAGAACATAGACCAGCGCAAGCGACGCCGCGGTCGCGGCCGGCAGATAGTAGTAAATGAAGCCCAGCGTGCGTGGCAGCAGCGCCCAGGCGAGCCAAGGGCCGAAATAGAACGCCGCGATCAGGAACGCATCCCAGCGCCGCGCCACGATGAAATCGCGCAGCACGACCGCGAGCGCGAGCAGCGCCGGCCACAACACCAGCGGATTGCCGAGGAAGACGATCGCGGCGACGTTGTCCTCCGCCGTCTTGTCGAACAGGAACCAGACCGGGCGGGCGAGCAACGGCCAGGATGGCCATGCGCTCATATAGGTGTGGCCGGCGATCGCCGTTGTGGTGTTGTCGGCGAAGATTCGCCGCTGCGCCTCGACCAAATCCGGCAACGACAATCCGTACAGCGGAACGAAAGCGGCAAGATACGTCAACGCGGGCAGAAGGGCGAAGCAGAGCGCGGCATGCTGTACCCGAAAGCCGCGCCAGAGATCGGGCCGATACCAGTCGCTCGGCTTGGCGTCGGCGAACTGCGTGTGCCAGCCCTGCATCAGGCGAATCACCGCAACGATCATAACGCAGACGGCCAGTGGAAACAGGCCGCTCCATTTGCAGGCCGCAGCACAGCCGAACAGGCCGCCCGCGAGTGCGAACAGCGCATGCGGCCGCTCTCTTCGAAAACCATGCATGAAGGCGGCGGTCGCGAGCAGGCCGAAGCCGAGCGCAAAGATGTCGAGCATGGCGATGCGCGCCTGCACGTAGAGCATCTGGTTGCTGCCAGTGATCAGCGCGGCTGCGATCGCCGGCCCCTGCGCGGAGAACAGCGCAAGGCCGCACAGATAGATCGCGACCACCGCGAGCGCGCCGAACAAGGTCGCCGGATAGCGCCAGCCAAACGCGTTGTCGCCGAAGGCTGCGATCGATGCTGCGATCAGCTCCTTCGCCAGCGGCGGGTGCATCGGATTGAGCATCGGCTGCGACATCGCAGGCGTCAGCATCTGCCGCGCCGCCGGCACATAATGCACTTCGTCGAAGACGAACTTCTCCGGCGTCGAAAGACCGATCAGCAGCGCCAGATGAGCAACCAGGAAAATCGCGACAGCAATCACTGCGCTCCGCGACACCTTTGGAACCGCGGACAATTCGAGCGTCGGCTGTGGAGATGTTGTGCGTGGCAAATTGGCGTCACCGCGGACAAAAAAGAGATCGCAGTTTCATTGAACGCATTCTGCCGCAACTGTCACTAAGCATAACGCAGGTCCACGCCGCTTGTGATAATTCCGCCACATCTTAAGCGCGCGCGATCCGGTACGATCAGGGACACATCGATCGGTTGCGAAATGAATTTGCGCTTCTGGCTTTTCCTCTCTCTGTTGTCAGCCGCATTGTGCGCTGGTCCTGGCGCTCGGGCGCAGACGCGCGTCGGCGAGGCCGTCGTGATCCAGAACGAAGTGGCGCGCGTGGCCGCGAGCACCACGCCGATCAATGTCGGCGACAGCATGCTGCGCGACGAGACCGTGCGCACCGGCGCCGGCAGCGCGGCGCGCTTCGTCATGGCCGACAGCACCAATCTGTCACTGGGCCCGAGCGCGACGCTGAAGCTCGACCGCACCGTCTTCAACGACGAGCACAGCTATCGCGACGTCGCGATCCGCATGACCACCGGCGCATTCCGCTTCGTCACCGGACACTCCGACAAGACCGCCTACAAGATCACGACCCCGCTCGCAACCATCGGCGTACGCGGCACCACGCTCGACATCCTCTCGCAGCGTGGCCGATCCGTCGTCGTGCTTCAGGACGGCGCGGCCAGCGTCTGCACGAAGAGCTCCCAGTGCGTGCAGCTCACCCAGCCCGGCGACACCGCCATCGTCACCTCCACCGGCGGCAAGGCCGGCATCACCAAGTCCAACACCCCGCCCTGGACGTTTGCCGCCAACTGCGCCGCGAATGCCGGGCTTTGCGCGGTCGACCAATATGCCGCCGCCTGGCCGACCATCACACCTGCCGTCCAAGACGACGGCGTGCTGTGCGGGCGGTGACAATGGCGAAACTCCGCTTCAAGCGCTTCGTCCGCGCCGGCGCGCTGGCCACCTTGGCTGCGCTTGCGTTTGTCGCGCTCGATATTCGACCGGCTGTAGCCCAGGCGGCGTGCGGATCCGAATGCGGTGAGCCGACGCCTTACCCGACCTATTCACCGTCCCCAACGCCCACATATTCTCCATCACCATCGCCCTCCCCCTCGCCGAGCCCCTATCCGTCGCCCTCGCCGAGCCCCGATCCTGCGCCCGCTCCGAGCCCGTATCCGGCTCCGAGCCCGACACCGACCGGCGCGGATTCCAGCGGCAATTCGATTCGTGGCCTCGCCAATCAGCGCTTCAACCAGATGATCACCAACCGTGTGCTCGGCACGGTGCTGCTCGGCGTCAACGAGCAGGTCAATTGCAGCGACTGCATCAGCGCGTTCGGCTCGGCCGGCTCGTTCTCCGCCGGCATCCACGGCCGCAAGGAGCTGACCAACAATCTGTCGCTGCTCGCCGGCATAGCCTACACGCACTACAACGAGGGCGGCTACAAGGTCACGAGCGCACCGATCGGTGCCTTCGCGCTACGTTATGACTTCACCGACTGGGGCTCGTCGCGCCCGTTCTTCGACGTCGGCACGATCCTGACGCCCTGGGAGAAGGCGCGATACACACGCAGCTACGACACCAGCCTCGGGCCTGTGAGCGTGACCAGCTCAACCAACGCCTCGAACTACGCTGTCTATGGCCGTGCTGGCTGGATGAGGCGCCTGTCGCCGCGCGACGAGGTCGCGGCCTCCATCGAGGTCTGGCAGCTCTGGCAGCGGGTATCGGGCTACACCGACGGCGCAGTGGCTTTCAATCCGTTCGACGCCGCGATTGCGACCGGCACCGACCGCACCAGCCTGGTCAAGATCGGCGGCCAGTGGACGCATCTCTACGGCAGCAACATTGAGGCCAACATCAACGGCGGCTGGGTCCAGTCCTTTGCGAGCCACAGCGGCATCGTGGCGACCGTGACCGGCAACGGCGTGGTGGTTCCGACCATGGGCAACCAGGGCTGGTTCGAATATGGCGGCCGCCTCGGCTTCCGCGTGCAAAAGGGCTGGATCGTGGATCTGTTCGCCAACGGCACGCTGGGCCCGCAACCGGTCGGCAATACCATCCACGGCGGCGTGGGGCTGCGGATTAGTTATTGAGGCACAGCCTCTAGGGTGGGCGAAGCGAAGTGCGCCCACCGCTTTTCTCTCGCCTTGAGAACGCTGGTGGGCACGGCGCGAATGCGCCTTTGCCCACCCTACGGCATCCGTCCGGCCCTCACGCCGCCGACTTGCCCTCGAACGCTCGACGGAGAACATCGACATCGAGCTTCACCATCTTCATCATGGCCTGCATGGCGCGGGCGGCCGCCGCCTTGTCGGGGCTCGACAGGAATTCGAACATCACTTTCGGCACCACCTGCCAGGCCACGCCCCAGCGATCCCTGACCCAGCCGCACCGCTCTTCCTTGCCCCCATGCGCCAGGAACGCGCTCCAGACGCTGTCGACCTGGGCCTGGTCATCGCAATCGATCATCAGCGACAGCGCGTGGGTGTACTCCATTTTCATTCCGCCATTCAGCGCGACCAAGCGCTGTCCGCCGAGCGTGAACTCGACGACGAGCACCGAACCCTGCTTGCCGGAGGGGCCATCGGAGACGTTGCGCTGGACGTGCACGATCTTGGAATCGGGCAGCAGGGAGACGTAGAAATTGGCGGCTTCTTCAGCGTCGCCGTTGAACCACAGGCAGGGCGTGACCTTCGACATTTGAATGCTCCTGTTCGATCTTGGCGGGCTTGGATCAGGCAGTCGCCATGTCGGGCTGCAAGGGAGCCGCGGCGAGATCCATCCAGTTCACGCCCCACATATGGCCATCCGGATCCTCGAAACTGCGGCCGTACATGAAGCTGTATTCGTCCTTCGGACCGGGATCGGCCACCCCGCCCGCAGCCTCAGCCTTGCCGACGATATCGTCGACCTCGCTGCGGCTCTCCGCGGATAGGCAGAACAGGACCTGGTTCGAGGTCCTGGCATCCGCGATCGGCTTCGGCGTGAACTGACGGAATTTGTCGTGGGTCAGCAGCATGGCGAAAATGGTCTCGGAAAAGACCATGCAGCTCGCTGTCTCATCGCAGAATTGCGGATTCTTGACCGCGCCGATCGCCTCGTAGAAGGCAGTGGCGCGCCTGAGGTTGGTCACCGGCAGATTGACGAAGATCATCTTGGGCATCGGAGGCTCCTTGGCAGGGTTCCGCCCTAGGACGGGCCAGCCGGCGGCCATCCGACATAGCTTCCGAATATTTTTTGACCTTCTCCTGCAAGGTTCCGTCGCTCCGAACCTCGCTCCTCCTCGGACGCCTTACTTCTTCTCGTTGGGATCGCGGTGAACGGGGTCGATCCACAGCACGGTTTCGGGCTTCTCGACCGGCTCGATATCGAGATTGATTGCGACCGCCTCGCCGTCGCTGCGCACCAGCACGCATTCCAGCACCTCGTCGGGACTGGCGTTGATCTCCTGATGCGGGACGTAAGGCGGGACGAAAATAAAATCGCCAGGGCCTGCCTCCGCGGTGAATTGCAGACGCTCGCCCCAGCGCATCCGGGCCTTGCCCTTCACCACATAGATGACGCTTTCGAGATGACCGTGGTGATGCGCGCCGGTCTTGGCGTCGGGCTTGATGCTCACCGTGCCCGCCCACAATTTCTGGGCGCCGACCCGCGCGAAATTGATCGCGGCCGCGCGGTCCATACCTGCCGTCGATGGCACATTCGTATCGAGCTGGTTGCCCGGGATGACGCGTACGCCGTCATGTTTCCAGCGATCCTCGTGATCCTGTGCATGGTGCGAATGCGTGTGGTCATGGCCGGTCATGGGACTGCTTTCTGTTGGTTCCTTGCGCGGCAAACTAACCCAAAGCCACGCCCGCGAGCCACAGCAAATTCGGAACCCTCGTAGTCATGAGACGTTGTCTTCGCGAGCGAACCCGAAGGAGAGAGTTTCATGGGCAGCACGACCGACAAGATCAAGGGCAATGCCAACGAGGCAATCGGCAAGGCCAAGCAGGGCATCGGCGAAGCCACCGGCTCGGAACGTATGAAGGGCGAAGGCGCAGTCCAGGAAGTGAAGGGCAAGGGCCAGCAGGCCATGGGCGATGCCAAGGACGCCGCGAAGGAGGCAATGGATCGTGCCGCCGCTGCGGCAAAGCGCGCCGCGGAGTAGCGCGCGCATCGCCAAAAGCGAAAAGACCGGCCGGAAGGCCGGTCTTTTTGTTTGTCTTGCTCAGCCATCCGGGCGATCCGCAGCATCGAACCCGAGATCTCGAGATTCCGGGTCTGCTCCTTCGGACCATCCCGGAATGACGGCTGCGCCGTCACTTTACCGCGAGCAATTCCACGTCGAACATCAGCGTCGCGTTCGGCGGGATCACGCCGCCGGCACCGCGGGCGCCGTAGCCGAGTTGCGGCGGGATGATCAGCGTGCGCTTGCCGCCGACTTTCATCGAAGCGACGCCCTCGTCCCAGCCGGCGATGACGCGGCCCTTGCCGATCGGGAATTCGAATGGCTCGTTGCGGTCGACGGACGAGTCGAATTTCTTGCCCTTCTGGCCGTTCTCGTAGAGCCAGCCGGTATAGTGCATCACGCAGATCTGGCCCGCCTTGGGCGAAGCGCCAGTGCCGGCGACGCTGTCGATGATCTGCAAGCCTGAAGCTGTGGTCATGGTCTTTCCTGCGGTCTGGGCCGAGGCCGTGGTGGAAACGAAATGCGACACGCTGGCAATCACGGTGATCGCGAGTGCCGACATCAGGGCGAGGAGCGCGCGTTGGAAACGCTGCATGAGGCACCTTCCGTTTGAGGCGGGAGGTGTCTAGCGCAACGCCGATGAGGTTTCCACCCCTACACCTCGATATTTTCCAGCCGGACCGGGAGCTTGCGGATGCGCTGGCCGGTGGCGTGATAGATCGCGTTGCAGATCGCCGCATTGGTGCCGACATTGGCGAGCTCACCGAGACCCTTCACGCCTGCCGGGTTGATGTGATCGTCCTGCTCGGAGAGCAGGATGACCTCAACGCCGGGCACGTCCGCATTCACGGGCACGAGGTAGTCGGCGAAGTTGTCGTTGACGTAGCGCGCGTTGCGCTCGTCGATGTCGGTGGCCTCGAGCAGCGCCGACGACATGCCCCAGATCAGCCCGCCCATCAGCTGGCTGCGCGCGGTGCGCGGATTCATGATGCGGCCTGCCGCGAACGCGCCAACCAGACGGGGACAGCGGATCTCATGCGTGAAGCGGTTGACGCGGACCTCGACGAACTCCGCACCGAAGGCATAGGCGATCTGGTCTTTCATGGCGTGACCGCCGACGAGCCGCACCTGCCCGCTGTGCATGGCGCGGAAGGAATCCAGCGGCGCGCCCTCCGGCTTCCACTCGCCATACTCCTCGACGACGCCGACACCGAGTGCGTCGAACGCCTTCTCGAGGTCGAGCGGGCGGTCACCTTTCGCCGCCTGTGTGGCCGGTGTCTGGCCGATGCCCACGGTCTCCTTGGCCTTGTCCGTCAGGCTCTGGCTCGGCATCGCCGCCTTGAACAGGCGCTGGCGGATCTGATCGCACACCATCATCACCACGGAGCAGGTGCTGGCCGTCGAATTCGAGCCCCCGGCAACAGGCGCCGGCGGCAGATCGCTGTCGCCGATGAAGACCGCAACCTTCTCGAGCGGCACGCCGAGCCGCTCGGCGGCGGTCTGGGCGACCACGGTGTAGGCGCCGGTCCCGATCTCGTGGCCGGCGATCTCGACCCGGGTGCGGCCGTCGCGCTGGAGGCGCACGCGCGCGGCCGCCGGGCCCATCTGGGTCGGGTAGCAGGTGGCGGCACAGCCATAGCCGATCAGCCAGTCGCCATCCGACATCGATTTCGGCTGCGGCGAGCGTTGCGCCCAGCCGAACGCCTTGGCGGCCTCGTCGAAACAGGCCATCAGCGAGCGCGACGTGTAGGGCTTGCCGCCAATCGGCTCAACGGTGGTATCATTGATACGGCGGAGCTCGACCGGATCCATGTTCAATTTCACCGCAAGCTCGTCCATCGCGCTCTCCAGCGCAAACAGATACGGCACCTCCGGTGGAGAACGCATGAAGCCGGGCGTGTTGCGGTCCGCGCGCACGATCGAGACGAGGCTGTCGACATTCGGACAGGCATAGAGCCGCGTCGTGGTCTTGGTGCCGCCGACGCAATAGGCGTCGGGGCGCGAAGAGATTTCGGCGCCCTCATGCTTTAAGGCCAGCAGCTTGCCATCACGGCTCGCCCCCAGCTTGATCTCGTGGCGGGTCTCGGCGCGATAGGTGGTGATGGTAAAGCCCTGGTCGCGGGTCGGGACCAGCTTGATCGGCCGGCTCAGGCGCTTTGCGATGCTGGCGATGATGGCGGTGCGCGGTGTCATCGAGCCGCGCGAGCCGAAGCCGCCGCCGACATAGGGATTGACCACGCGGACCTTGTCGGCGTCGATGCCAAGCTGTTCGGCGACGCCATATTTCAGGCCGTAGACGAATTGGCTCGGCTCGTAGATGACGAGTTCGTCGCCCATCCAGGCGCAGCTGGTGGAGAACAGCTCCATCGGATTGTGATGCTGCGTCGGGGTGTCGTAGGACGCGGTCAGCTTGACCTCGGCCTCCTCGAACGCCTTTGCGAAGTTGCCGACCTTCGGGTCTTCCTTGAATTGGGCATTCTGTCCCTTCGCGGCCGCAATGGTCGTTCCGGGCGAGTCGAAGGTCGCGCTCGGCGCGGCGGCTGTGTAGCTGACCTTGACGCGGTTGGCCGCCTCGCGCGCCGCCTCGTAGCTTTCGGCAATGACCACCGCGATGATCTGGCCATCATGGGCAATGTCGGCCGATTTCAGCGGCTGGATCGTCGTGCCTGCATAGCCGCCATTGCTGAAGAGCTTCGACTCCTTCAGCTTCGGCCCATTCTCGTGCGTGACGATGTCGATAACGCCCCGGACACGCCTGGCGTCATCGAGGTCGAAGCGATCGATTCGCCCCTTGGCGATGGCGCTGGTGACGAGAAACGCATAGGCGGGATCGGCGAGCGGCATGTCCGACGCATAGGTGGCGCGTCCCGTCACCTTCACGACGGCGTCATAGCGCGGCACGGGCTGGCCCATGTTGATCTTCGGCTCGGGAGCAGCAGCAGTCATGATCAGATCTCCATCGTTACGGCCTGCTGGAGCGCGCGTGCCACCACGCGCTTGCCGAGCGCGATCTTGAAGCTGTTGTGCCGCCGCCCTCTCGCGTCTGCGAACGCAGCATCGGCGGCGCGTTGTGCGAGGGCTTCGTCGAATTTTTGTCCCTTGAGCAGCGCCTCTGCCTCGCGCGCTCGCCAGGGCACGGTTGCGACACCGCCAAGCGCGACGCGCGCATCCTTGATCGTGCCGTCCTGCACGTCGAGCGCCACCGCAGCCGAAGACAGCGCGAACTCGTAGGATTGGCGGTCGCGCGCCTTCAGATACACCGATCGCGGCCAGCGTCCGGACACCGCAAAGGCCGAGATCAGCTCGCCGGGCTGAAGCGTGGTTTCGATGTCTGGCGTGCTGCCCGGCGCCTTGTGAAGCTGGGCGAACGGCATGCTGCGCGTGCCGGCCTTGCCCGTGATCTCGACCGTGGCGTCGAGCGCGATCAGCGCCTGGGCGAAATCGCCCGGATAGGTCGCGATGCACTGGTCGGAGATTCCGAGCACGGCATGCATGCGATTGACGCCGTCCATCGCGGCGCAACCGGAGCCGGGATGGCGCTTGTTGCAATTCTCGTAGGAGACATCGCGGAAATAGCTGCAACGCGTCCGCTGCATCACGTTACCGCCGAGCGTCGCCATGTTGCGCAGCTGGGCGCTGGCGGCGAGCTTCAGCGAATTGGCGATCACCGGGTAGTTGCGCTGGATGCCGTCATGCGCGGCGACGTCGGACATCTTTGCGAGCGCGCCGAGCCGCAAATTGTCGCCATTTGGCTCGATCACCGACCAGCCGTGCGCAAGCGGATTGATGTCGACGATCGCGGCCGGCCGCATCACATCCAGCTTCATCAGGTCGATCAGCGTGGTGCCGCCGGCGAGCGGCTGCGCAGCGGCCTGGGTCAGCGGATTGTTCGCGGCCGCGGCGGCGCTGAGCGCCTGCACGGCCATGTCAGGGTCTGTTGCCCTCTGATACGAAAACGGTCGCATGCGCCTAGCCTTTCATGATCTCGGGCGCGGCCTGCTTCACGGCGGCGACGATATTGGGATAAGCGGCACAGCGACAGATATTGCCGCTCATATACTCGCGTATATCCGCCTCGCTGTTTGCATGGCCCTCCTTGACGCAGGCCACAGCGGACATGATCTGGCCGGGCGTGCAATAGCCGCACTGGAATGCGTCGTTGTCGATGAAGGCCTGCTGCATCGGATGCAGACGGTCGTCGGTGGCAAGCCCTTCGATCGTCGTGATCTCCTGCCCCTCGGCGGCGAGCGCAAGCGTCAGGCACGACACCACGCGCCGGTCGTCGATCAGCACCGTGCAGGCACCGCACTGGCCGTGATCGCAGCCCTTCTTGCTGCCGGTGAGCTTGAGGTGTTCGCGCAGCGCGTCGAGCACCGTGGTGCGGGGATCGATGCTCAGGCGCTTGTCCTTGCCGTTGACGTGGAGGGTGACCTCGACAGGAAGCGCCGGATCTTGTGCGACTGACGCGCTCGTATCCCCCGCGGCTGCGCGCGCCGTGATCGGAACAAGCGCACTGCCGGCAGCGCCCACCATAAAGGCGCGCCGATCGAATGCGGATGCTTTGGAACTTGATTTATCGGACATGGACGGCCTCCACTGCTTCGAACCAAGCAGCACACGCCTGCACCGCTCATCGCCCCTTAACCTGAAGCCATGAGCTCCGTTCCAGAAAGGGCGACGCAGCAAATGCCGCGCCGCCCTTTGTCAACTTTTCCTGATCTTGCGGGGGAACCGCGCGGGCGCCTCAATAGCCCAGCGCACAACCGTCCTTGCGTGGATCGGAACCGCCGGTGAGCGTGCCCCTGTCCCAATCGATCCAGATCGCCTGGGCGCCGCCGAGCGGACCGACCACGCTGGTGGTCTTGTGGCCGAGCTTCTTCAGGCCTTCGACGATCGCGGCTGGCACGCTGTCCTCGAGCTGATATTGGCCCTCGTAGTGCAGGCCGCGCGGCATGTCGATCGCCTCCTGCACGTCGCAGCCATAGTCGAGGATGTTGGTCAGCACATGGGTCTGGCCGACCGGCTGATATTGTCCGCCCATCACCGCGAACGGCATCACGGACCGGCCGCCCTTGGTGAGCAGGCTCGGCATGATCGTGTGCAGCGGCCGTTTGCCGCCCGCGATGCAGTTGGGATGGCCCGGCTGGATGCGGAAGCCGCCGGCACGGTTCTGGAACAAGACGCCGGTCTTGTTCGAGACGATCGCCGAGCCGAAGGAATGCGCGATCGAGTTGATGAACGAGCAGACGTTGCGGTCCTTGTCCACCACCGTGATGTAGATGGTCGAGGGATTCATCGGCGGTGCGACGTTGGGCAGGTCGAGCATGCCGTCCATGCGGATCTTGGCGATGTGCTCGTCGCAGAATTCCTTGGCGAGGATCTTGGCGACTTCGATCTGCATGTGGTCGGGATCGGCGACATGCAACTCGCGATGCATGTAGGCGATGCGCGCGGCTTCCGCCTCGAGATGGAAACGCTCGACGCTGAGCGGTGCATATTTCTTCAGGTCAAACCGCGACAGGATGTTGAGCATCAGCAGCATAGTGAGGCCGGGTCCGTTCGGCGGGCACTGCCAGACGTCATAGCCCTTGTACATGGTGCCGATCGGCGTGGTCACTTCCGTCGTATGCGCGGCGAAATCGTCGAGCGTGTGCAGGCCGCCGATGCCCCTGAGGGTGTCGACCATGTCTTCCGCGATCGGGCCCTTATAGAAGGCGTCGCGACCATCCCTGGCGATCGCGCGTAGCGTCTTGCCGAGCTCCGGCTGGCGGATGAGGTCGCCGGCCACCGGCGGCTTTCCGCCCGGCAACAGGTAACGCACGGTGTTGGTGCCACCCTTCAGCTTCTCGAATTGGTTCTTCCAGTCGAAGGCGATGCGCGGCGCGACGACATAGCCTTCTTCGGCCGCCTTGATCGCTGGCTGGAGCAGCCGGTCGAAACCGAACTTGCCGTGATCGCGCAACACGGTGGCGAAGGCGTCGACCACGCCGGGAATCGACACCGCATGCGCCGAGGTCAGCGGCACGGAAGTGATTTTGCGCTCGAGATACCAGTCGGCGTTCGCCGCTTTCGGCGCGCGGCCGGAGCCGTTATAGGCGATGATCTTGCCCTCGCCCCGCGGTTGGATCAGCGCAAAGCAGTCGCCGCCGATGCCGGTCGATTGCGGCTCGATCACGCCAAGCACGGCCGAGCCGGCGACCGCAGCGTCCACCGCCGTGCCGCCCTCGCGCAGCACCTCGATCGCGGCGAGCGAGGCCAGCGGATGCGAGGTCGCCACCATCGCGTTGGTGGCGTGGACCGTGGATCTGCCGGGGAAATGGAAGTTTCTCATGCGAATTCTTGCTTTCTTGGACGTCCGGCGCGACGGCGCGCCATCTCGGAAAAACCCGGCCTACATGGCATATTCCGGCCAGCCGGAGCAATGCTGGCATACCAATGAAATGGCTGCCATCCGCTGGGCGTATATGGACGGATCGCGGCTTCAGCCATAGCGGGTTTTCCGGGCGGCCGTCGCCTGCTAAACGAGCCGCCATGACTTACAAGGTCGCCGCCTTCTACCAATTCGCCGCCCTCCCGGATCACCGGGAGCTGCGCGAGCCGTTGCGTGCATTCTGTGCTGGCCTGGCCCTGAAGGGCAGCGTGCTGCTGGCCCAGGAGGGGGTCAACGGCACTGTCGCGGGCGCGCCGGAGGCGATCGACGCTTTCACTGACGAGCTCGCGCACGGCGACATGTTCGGCGGCAGGCTGGACAATCTCGAGCTCAAATTCTCGACCGCGGCGGCGATGCCGTTCCGCCGGCTCAAGGTGCGGCTGAAAAAGGAGATCGTCACGCTCGGCGATGCGGCCGCCGATCCGACCAAGAACGTCGGCACGTATGTCGACGCCGCCGAATGGAATGCCTTGATCGCGGCACCCGACACGCTGCTGCTCGACACCCGCAACGCCTTCGAGGTGGCGATGGGCACGTTCGAGGGCGCGGTCGATCCCGGCATCAAGAGTTTTGGCCAGTTCAAGGACTTTGCCGCCGATCAGCTCGATCCGGCAAAGCACCGCAGGATCGCGATGTTCTGCACCGGCGGCATTCGCTGCGAGAAGGCCAGCGCGCATCTGCTCGCGCGCGGCTTTGCCGAGGTCTATCACCTCAAGGGCGGCATCCTGAGATATCTGGAAGAGGTGCCGGAGACGCAGAGCCGCTGGCGCGGCGAGTGTTTCGTATTCGACGAGCGCGTCGCGCTCGGCCACGCTTTGCGCGAACTCGACAAGGGGCACAGCCGTGGCGAATGAGATCAAGACGCTGAGCGAGCGCATCGACGCATTGGAGATGCGCCTCAGCTATCAGGACGACACCATCGAAACGCTGAACCAGACTATCACCGCACAGTGGAAGCAGATCGATGCGCTGACGCGGCACATTGCGCAGCTCAGTGAACGGCTCCAGGATGCCGAGGCGAATGCGCCGGGGCCTGCCAACGAGCGCCCGCCGCATTATTGAAACGATGAGCTACTGACCGGACGCCTTGAGCATCAGGCTGGCCACCTCGCCCGACATCATCAACCGGTTGCGCCCGGCCTCTTTCGCGGCGTAGAGCGCCTGATCGGCCGCCTCGACGAGCGAGGCCACGCCCGCCGTGCGCTCCAGCACCGGCCGGCAGGCTGCGCCTCCGAGCGAAGCGGTAACGCAACCGGTGGCACAGTTGCTGGTGTGGACGAGGCCCGCCTCGCGGATCGCCCGTCGAATCCGGTCGCCGATCCGGGCGCAGCCCTCGGCATCGGTGTTCGGCAGCAGGATGGCGAACTCCTCGCCGCCATAGCGCGCCGCCAGATCGCCGGGACGCTGCATCTCGGCCGCGATGACCTGCGCCACCCGGCGGAGGCAGGCATCGCCGGCAGGATGGCCGTATTCGTCGTTGTAGGCCTTGAAGTGGTCGACGTCGACCATCAGCAAGGCGAGGCTGGAGCGGTCGCGATAGGCGCGCGCCCACTCGTCCTTCAGACGTTCGTCGAAGCGGCGGCGGTTGGCAAGGCCGGTGAGGCTGTCCTCGATCGCGAGCGTCTCAAGCCTGGTCTCCAGCTTCTTGTGTTCGGTGATGTCGCGCGAGATCGCCACCACGCCGTCGATGTTACCGTTGGCCTTGCGTGTCACCCGCATGGTCGATTCGAGCCAGACTTCGCCGTTCTCCCGGTGCGAGTTGCGATAGACGAGGCGCGCCTCCTCCTTCTCGCCACGCTTCATGGCGTCGACGATCGCCTGAACCTGCGGCCGATCCTCCGGATTGACGCCCGCGAGCGCGGGCGTGCCGATCAGTTGATTGGCGCGCCAGCCGACGAGGCGCACCGACGAGGGCGAGACATAGCGCAGCCGCTCGTCGAGCCCGATGCGGGTCACCATATCGCTAGAGCCTTCCGCGAGCAGGCGGAAGTGAGCCTCCTTTTCGATCAGGGCTGCGGCCATGCGCTGGCCCCGTTGCAGCTGCCGCACCAGTACGGCACCGATGACCACGATCAGCATCACCAGGGCGACCACGTAAAGCATGCGGGAGATCGCGGCTGCGCGCCAGGGCGCCAGCAGTTCGTCCTTATCGACGGTGGCGAGCAGGACCAAGGGGTAACGGCTGCTGCGCTTGAAGAAGCTGACGCGCTGGGCGCCGTCCAGCGGCGACTTGAAATGATAGGCGCCGCCCGGCTGCTGCAGGCTGGCGTCGCGGAACAGCGGTGTGTCGCCGACGTTGCGGGCCACGAATTTGTCGTTACTCGGGTTGCGCGCAACGATCAGACCGTCGCCATGCGTCAGCGCCACCGAACTGTTGCGGCCGATCTCGAACTGCTCGTAGAAATGCGAAAGATATTCCGAGCTGATGGTCGCGAGCACCACGCCGCCGAAGCTGCCGTCCGGCTTGTTGAAGCGACGCGACAGGGTGACGACCCATTCGCCGTCCAGTAGGCTCTTCACGGGGCGGCCGACATGGGCCTCTCGTTTCGCAGAGAGCTGATGATGACGGAAGAACGCGTCGTCGCTGAAGGTCGAGCCGATCGTGCCGGGCAAGGTCAGCCAATTGCCCTGATCGTCGATGATGGCGAGGCTGTGAATGCGCTCAACGGCCCTCTTGCGCGCTTCCAGCAGGGTGCGCAGCTTCGCGATCGTGGCCGGGCCGGCGCCGTCCATCTCTAGCCGGCTGACGACGCCGACGACGCCCGAATCCAGCAGATCGAGGCTGTCCTCTGCATGCTGTGTCAGCGAACGGGCAACGTTCGCCATTTCGGTCTCGGCACCCTTGAGCACCGCATCGCGCGCGGCCCACTCGCGCCAGCCGCTGACCCCGAGAATGGTCACGCAGGTCAGCACGACGAACGCCGCCGCGCGCAGCGGCAGACGGCTCCATCCGGCTTTTTGGGTCGCAGCACTCATGCGGCAGAATTCTCCGATCTTTTCGGAAACTCTGCCGCTTCTGCCAGTGAACTCTGAAATAACCGCGGTAATGCGCGGCGATATGCGCTCTTTCCCGTAGTCGTACGGACGCAAGCATCAGCGCATTGCTAACAGAACATTACCGCGCCTCTCGGGAACGACTCCCGCCCGCTAGCTGAAGATGGCCTTGACTTTCTCCCAGAGCGTGGGGTGCTCGGCATCCGCATCCGCCTTCGAGGGTGTCGGTTGCGCGACGCTGACGGGATCGGAGGCCGGAAACGTATCCTTCAGACCGCCGTCGAGCTTGGCGTTGCGATCGGCGGCGAGCGCCTCGCGCAGGTCATCGGCATGCTTGTCGTGCGGCGCAGGGTTGAATCTCTCAGCCATGATCTCCTCCATTGGCTGGTCAACGCGGCCCGATTGCGCTGGTTCCCCTGTTCCGCTGGGGGCCGCGGCAGTGTATCAGGAGCCATAACTCTCTTCAGGACCATTCGTGCCCCAGTCTGCGTCAAAGCCCTTCATCGACGTGCTCTCCGGCCAGCGCCAGGCCATCCCGCCCATGTGGATGATGCGGCAGGCCGGCCGCTACTTGCCGGAATATCGCGAGGTGCGCGCCAAGGCGGGCGGCTTCCTCGATCTCTGCTTCAATCCGGAGCTTGCCGCGGAGGTGACGCTGCAACCCATCCGGCGATTCGGCTTCGATGCCGCGATCATCTTCTCGGACATCCTGGTGATCCCCTATGCGCTCGGCCGCTCCGTGCGTTTCGAGGTCGGCGAAGGCCCGCGGCTCGAACCGCTGGATGACCCGGCGAAGATTGCGACGCTGGCCGCGCGCGCCGACTTCTCCAAGCTCGCACCCGTGTTCGAGGCGCTGCGGATCGTGCGCGGCGCGCTCGCTCCCGAGATCGCGCTGATCGGCTTCTGCGGCGCGCCATGGACGGTAGCGACCTACATGGTCGCCGGCCAGGGCACGCCCGACCAGGCACCAGCGCGCCTGATGGCCTACCAGCATCCGGAGGCGTTTGCAGAGATTATCGACGTGCTGGTCGACAACTCGGTCGAATATCTGCTGGCGCAGCTCACCGCTGGCGCCGACGCCTTGCAGATCTTCGACACCTGGGCCGGCGTGCTGCCGCCGGCAGAGTTCGCGCGCTGGTCGATCGAACCGACGCGGCGCATCGTCGAAGGCGTGCGCGCCAAGGTGCCGGATGCGAAGATCATCGGCTTCCCGCGCGGCGCCGGCGCGCAGTTGCCTGGCTATGTCGAGACGACCAGCGTGAACGCGGTGAGCATTGACTGGACCGCGGAGCCGGCCTTCATCCGCGAGCGCGTGCAGAGCAAGGTCGCCGTTCAGGGTAATCTCGATCCGCTGGTGTTGATCACTGGGGGTACCGCCCTCGACCGGGCCATCGACGACGTGCTGGCGAATTTTGGGCAAGGGCGGCTGATCTTCAATCTCGGGCACGGCATCCAGCCGGAAACGCCGATCGCCCATGTCGAGCAGATGCTGAAGCGCGTGCGGGGCTGATTTATTTCGCAGGTGGGACGCGGCAAAACAAAAAGCGCGAAAACAACCCCATGCACAGTAGACAAGTCATTGAAAAATCTAAGCCAGCATGACTCACCCGGCGCGTTTGACACGTCGGGCAAAACAGGGGCACGATGACATCATCGCGGATTATGATCTCGCAGGCAGGCTAGCGCGGCCGGCTGCGCTCGATGATCTCGGCGGCACCCTTGGCCAGCAGATCCAGACCCACCGCACGACCGAGTTCGCGCGGGCGGTTGGCGGGGCCTGAACGCGAGGCCTCGATGATGGTGTTGCCGGAGAGGTCGAGCACGGACGCCGTCAGCGACATCCGATCGCCGGCGCTGGTCGAAAAGCTCGCCACCGGCGAATTGCAGTGGCCGTTGAGCACCCATAGCACTTCGCGCTCCGCGTTGGCACAGGCGTGCGCGGCGGGATCGTCGATCGATGCAAGGATTTGCCGCGTCTGCCAATCTTGCGCCGCGCATTCAACGGCGACGATGCCCTGGCCTGCGGCCGGCAGCATCTCCGCCGGCGTGAATTCGTAAGCGATGCGATGGGAAAGGCCGACGCGATCAAGGCCGGAGCGCGCCATGATCAGCGCATCCGCGGGACCCACCTCGCCGCCATCGGGCAGACGCTGCTTCGTCTTGTTGTCGAGCTTGCGCACACGCGTGTCGGCCGCACCGCGAAAATGAATGATCTCTGCCTCCGGAAAGAGCCGACGCGCATAGGCTGCGCGCCGTACGGCATTGGTGCCGATCTTGAAGCCTCGGCCGCGCGCTTGCCGAAACGTCTCCAGCGTCACGCCATAACGCAGCACCAGCGCGTCACTGGGCGGATCGCGCGACAGCGTGGCGCCGATCACGAGGCCGGGCGTGTCCTCGTTGCCCGGCATGTCCTTAAGCGAGTGCATCGCCGCCTGCAATTCGCCCGAGAGCACGGCGGCGCGGATCTGCGCCACGAAGGCGCCGCCCTTGCCGCCGTGGGGCAGGAGCTTGCTGGTCTGGTCGAGATCGCCCGTCGTGTCGAATTTGACGATCTCGACGTCGAGATGGGGCACGGCGGCGGTCAGGCAGCGCACAATCTCTTCCGTCTGTGCCAGCGCCATCGCGCTCTTGCGGGTGCCGATCTTGAATCGCGTAGCCAAGTCTTTGTCCTCTCGAAGCGCGCGGGTTAGCGCGCATCCTCCAATATCATGTCGGAGGCCTTTTCGGCGATCATGATGATGGGCGCGTTGGTGTTCCCCGACACCAGGTCCGGCATGATCGAGCCGTCAACGACGCGGAGGGCGTCAAGCCCCCTCACCTTCAGCCGTTGGTCGACCACCGCGAGCGCGTCGTTGCCCATACGACAGGTCGAGGTCGGATGGTAGATGGTGCTGCCGCGCTCGCGGCAGAAATCCAGCAGCTCCGCATCCGTGGATACTTTCGTGCCGGGATCGACCTCGCCAGCGACGAACGGCTTCAGCGCCGGCGCGCTCAGGATCTTGCGCAGGATCTTCAGGCCTTCGACGTTGGTGGTGCGATCGGTCTCGGTCGACATGTAGTTGATGCGGATCTCCGGCGGCACGGTCGGGTCGGCACTTTTGATGCGCAAGGTCCCGCGGCTTTCGGGCCGAAGCTGGCATACGGAGGCGGTGAAGCCGGAGAAATCGTGCAGCTTCTCGCCCATCTTGTCGGTCGAGAACGGCAGGAAGTGCACCTGGATGTCGGGCGAAGCGAGCCGCGGGCTAGTCTTGAAGAACGCGCCCGCTGTGCCGGCCGCGATCGTCAGCCAGCCCTTCCGGAACAGCGCGTAACGTGCGCCCGCCATCGTGCGGCGCAGCGGATGATTGATGGTGTCGTTGAGCGTGATCTTCTGCGAGCAGCGCATCACGATGCGGACCTGCATGTGGTCCTGAAGATCGTGGCCGACACCCGGCGCCTCCAGCACGAGGTCGATACCATGCGTGCGGAGGAGATCGGCCGGGCCGACGCCGGAGAGCTGAAGCAGTTGCGGCGAGTTGTAGGCCCCGCTCGACAGCACGATTTCCTTGCGGGCCCGCGCACGGCGCAAGGCCGCGCCTTGCCGGTATTCGACGCCGACCGCCCGCCGCCCTTCGAACAGGACGCGCTGAGCGTGTGCGGAGGTCTCGATCTTGAGATTGCTGCGCGACTTGGCGGGGCCGAGATAGGCCACCGCCGTGGAAGCGCGGCGGCCATTGCGCGTCGTGGTCTGGAATAGGCCGACGCCTTCCTGCGTGGCGCCATTAAAATCCGGATTGTAGGGCAGACCGGTCTCGACCGCGGCGTCGATGAACGCCTTCGACAGCGGATCGGTCACGATCATGTCGGACACCGGCAGCGGGCCGCCGCTGCCGTGATATTGGTCGGCACCGCGCGACTGGTTCTCGGCCTTCTTGAAGTAGGGCAGCACGTCGTCATAACCCCAGCCGGTGTTGCCGAGCTGGCGCCAGCGGTCGTAGTCCTCGTGCTGACCGCGGACATAGAGCAGGCCGTTGATCGAACTGGAGCCGCCCAGCGTCTTGCCGCGCGGCTGGAAGACGTGGCGCCCCTTCAGCTCGGGCTCCGGCTCGGTCTGGTACATCCAGTTGACGGACTTTTCCTTAAACAGCTTGCCGTAGCCGAGCGGCACGTGGATCCAGATGTTGGAATCCTTCGGCCCGGCTTCGAGCAGCAGCACGCGGTGCTTGCCATTCGCCGAGAGCCGGTTGGCGAGCACGCAGCCGGCTGAGCCGGCACCGACGATGATGTAGTCGAATTCGGGATCGGACGGCGCGTGGGAGGAATTTGCGTTCATGCGCTACTGTTCTTTTTGTTGGTGTTGGCGTTTCCAGCTTCGTCACTTAGCACAATCATGCATGCAGGCGCAGCGCCTCGACCAGCGACCTGAACGCACGGGCATATTCCGCGCCCGCCCTTGCGATATCAGCGCGCCCGGCGCAGGCGACCGCGGCCTCCGTGACTGCGCCGAGCAGCAGCCGCGCCAGCGGCTCGACCGGCTGTCGCGCGATCAGGCCGGTCTCCATCGCCGCCGCAAGGGTGCGCGGCAGCTTGCCACCGAAGTGCTTGGCGTCGATCTCGCGCCAACGTTCCCAGCCGAGCACGGCTGGCCCGTCGCGCAGGATGATCTGGCCGGTGGGGCCCTTTGCCGTCGCCGCAAAGTAATGCTGGGTACCGGCAACCATAGCGGCGAGCACGTCCTTCTCGGCGCGCGCGGCGCTGTCGATCTCGACAACGAGGTCGCGCGAGACCTGGTCGAACACGGCTTCGAACACCGCCTCCTTGGTCTTGAAGTGATGATAGACCGCGCCCTTGGCGATGCGGGCCCCCTCCGCGATCTCGTCCATGGTGGTGGCGGCGAAGCCTTGTGTCCCGAACAGGCGGCGCGCCGCCGTCAGGATCGCTTCCGTGGTCGCCGCCCGCCGCTCCGCCTGTTTCGCCATGTGTCTCGTCTGGGTTCAGAATACTCTCCCTTCGGGAGACGTGAGTTCTCGGCTCGCACCGGTTCAACTCACTCTCGCTTTAGTCGAGTTCGGCGCAGGCGGCCAGTTGACTTTTCGACCACCGGTCGGTATTTACCGACCATAAGTCGGTTTAGTCGTGAGGTGTGCCATTGCCGAGTCGTGACATTGTCGAAGCGTTTGCGCAGCGGCTGGAAGCAGGAGACTTCATCGGCGCCATTGAACAGTTCTGCGCGCCCGATGCCGTCACCTACGAGAACAGCGGTGCTCCGACGGTTGGCCGTGATAAGCTCATCGCCAAGGAGCGCGGCGTGCTGGCGGCCTCGAAGGAGGTCAAGGCCGTGCGCATTGGGCCGAGCCTGATCGAGGGCGACCATGTCGCGACCCGCTGGTGCTTCAGCTTCACCAACGCCGATGGGATCACCCGGACGCTCGACGAGGTCGCCTGGCAGACCTGGCGGGGCGATCAGCTGATCGAGGAGAGGTTCTATTACGACCCGAAGCAGTTGGGGCGATGATTGCGGACACCGGTGTCATCGCCCGGCTTGACCGGGCATCCAGTACGCCGAGACGCCAATAGTCAATCGATAGGCCGCGGCGTACTGGATGCCCGGTCAAGCCGGGGCATGACAGCGGAGTTAGGGGCGAACATCCCCTGCCATCGCGCATTTGTATCGATTTGTTATCGATACCCTCGTTTCGAACACGCAGAAGTGGTCACGGCGGCGGTCGCAGCCGAGCATAATTCATAGTTCGTCAAAGGTTTGTAGCGAATTCTCAGCGTCTAGCCGGACCAACGGCCGATGCTGCCAGGCTCTCGAATGCGGACTCAAACGACCAGCTATTTCGCACGGCTGTTCGCCGGCGATCTGTCGGCGTTAGGCGGTCCTGCAACCGACGAGGCCGTCGCCGGTCATATTCGGGCCGAACAGATGTCGCTGGTGCTCGGCTATTCCGTCGGCATCATGCTGGCCAATGCCTGCAACGCCATCGTGCTGGCCATCGCGCTGTGGCAGTCGCCGGACCGGATGCCGGCCCTGATCTGGGCGGTCGCCGTGGCCGCCGCTGCGATCGCATTCGGCCTGCAATCCCACGCCACACGCCGCATCACCAAGCCGCAATTCGTCTCGCGCCGTGCCATGCACCGGCTGGTGCGCAACGCCTTCATCCTTGGCACGGCCTGGGGCATCGTCCCGGTCGCGTTCTTCTCCGACGCTTCGACTGGCGGCCAACTCGTCATCACCTGCCTGTGCTCGGGCATGCTGGCGGGCGGCGCGCTGGCCTTCGCGACGATCCCGATCGCGGCCATCGCTTTCACGGCGCCCATCTTCCTCGGCATCGCCATCTGCCTGGGCCGAAAAGGCGATCTCGCCTTCCTGCTGATCGCATTCCTCGTCGTGGTCTACGGAAGCGTGCTGCTCCGCGGCGTGTTCGTCAATTCGTTCTCGTTCGCGCGTCGCGTGATGCAGCAGCTCGAGGCGGAGCGCACGGTGCGGCAGGATCCCCTCACCCATTTGCCTAACCGCGTCGCCTTCAACGAAACGCTCGATGCCGCGCTCAAACGGCTGGCGTTATCAGGCGAGGAATTCGCGGTGCTGCTGCTCGACCTCGATCGCTTCAAGGAGGTCAACGACCAGTTTGGCCATCCCGCCGGCGACGAATTCCTGGTCCAGGTTGCAAGCCGCCTGCAGCGTTGCACGCGCGCGGCCGAGCATGTCGCGCGCATCGGCGGCGACGAATTCGCGCTGGTCATGAACAATGTGGCGCGGCCGGAAGATGTGCTCGAGATCGCCGAGCGCTTCGTCGCGGCCTTCACCGAATCGTTCCAGATCGAGCGCCGCCAGATCGTCGGCGCGACCAGCGTCGGCATCGTGCTGGCGCCGCGCGACGGCAACACGCCGTTCGACCTCATGAAGAATGCCGACGCCGCGCTTTATCGCGCCAAGAAGGCGGGAGCCGGCATGGTCTGCTTCTTCGAGACCAGCGACGACAAGGTGTCCCGCGACCGCAAGGCGCTGCAATCGGACCTCGCGGGCGCGATCGCGAGGGACGAGCTGTTCCTGGTGTTCCAGCCGTTCCTCGGTCTGGGCGACAACCGCATCACCGGCTTCGAGGCGCTGCTGCGCTGGCAGCATCCGGTACGCGGACTGGTGCCGCCGAGCGAATTCATACCGATCGCGGAGGAGACCGGGCTGATCCACGAGATCGGCGAATGGGTCATTCGCCGCGCCTGCACGACGGTGGCGCAATGGCCCGAACAGATCAGGGTCGCCGTGAACTTCTCCGCGGCACAATTTCACAACACCGGCATCCTCCAGACCATCGTGCAGGCGCTTGCCGACGCGAAGGTCTCTCCCAGGCGGCTCGAGATCGAGATCACGGAATCGATGCTGCTGTCGAAATACGGCTCGGCCGCATCGGTCCTGAATGCGCTGCTGGAACTCGGCGTCACCGTGGCGCTCGATGATTTCGGGACGGGCTTCTCCTCGCTCACCTATTTACGCAAGCTGCCGTTCAGCCGTATCAAGATCGACCAGTCCTTCATCCGCGACATGCTGGTGCAGCCGGACTGCGCTGCAATCGTGAAGTCGGTGGTCTCGCTCGCGCGGGACCTGCGCATCGGTGTCGTCGCTGAAGGCGTCGAGACCTCCGACCAACTCGAATATCTGCGCCAGATCAGCTGCGACGAGGTGCAGGGCTATCTGATCAGCCGGCCGGTGGCGGCCGATGCCGTGCTGGCGCTGCTGGACAGCAAGAAACATCGGGCGACCTTTGCGGCGTAGGACTCGATCGGCTTAAGATCGGTGCCGCTACGAAAGAGGTGCGCTCCCTCCCCCGCTTGCGGGGGAGGGTTGGGGAGAGGGTGTCTCCACAGAGGGAGTTCCCCAGAGGAGAGAACCCTCACCCGCGCCTTCGGCGCGACCTCTCCCGCACGCGGGAGAGGTGGAGTCCGTGGCTCCGTCCATTCCGCCAAAACAGATCTCGCTGGACGCTATTTCAAATCGCGTCCGCCCGCAGCAGTGTATCCACGGTGATCGTGCCCCTCGCGCGGGAGACGCAGGCACAGATCTTCTGGTTGCTTTGCTTCTGCTGGTCGCTGAAGAAGACGTCGCGATGGTCGATCTCGCCGTCGACCGCGACCACGTCGATGGCGCACAAGCCGCATTCGCCGCGCTTGCAATCATACATCACGTCGTGGCCGCTGGCGTTGAGCACGTCCAGCATCGAGCGTTCGCGCGGGATTTCGAGCTCGACATTTGAGTCCTTCAGACGCACCCGGAACGTCTCGGTCGGCAGCGTGCCGCTGGAGCCAAAGGTCTCGTAGCGGAGATCCGGAAGCGGATGGCCGGCGCCGATCCAGGCATGGCGCGCGGCATCGAGCATGCGCATCGGGCCGCAGAACAGCGCGAGCGCGCCCTTGGGCGCCGACGCGAACAGGGCGTCGAGATCGAGCCGGTTGCCTTCGTCGCTGGCATGAACGACCAGGCGATCGCCGAGCAGCGCGGCGAGATCATCGAGATAGGCCGCTTCGCCGCGCGCGCGCACGGCGTAGTGCAGCGTGAGGTCAGCGCCGCGGCGGGCCAGCGCCTGCGCGGCGCCAAAGATCGGCGTGATGCCGATGCCACCGGCGATCAGGCAATAGTTTTCCCGCGTCCAATCCACCGCAAGCAGCGAGGCGGGCTGGGTGATGTCGAGCCGCGCGCCTGGCTGCAATGACCACATATAGCGCGAGCCGCCGCGGGAATCATCAGCGCGGCGCACCGCGATCTTGAAACCAGCCGAGGTGGCTTCGCCGACCAGCGAATAGGACCGCGCCTCCGGCAGGCCGTCGATGGTGACGTTGACATTGATGTGGCTGCCGACCGGGTAGGCGGCGCCATCGAACTGATCCGGCCGGATCAGGAATTCCCGGATGCTCGGTGCGAGATCGCGAGTCGAGACGAGCGTTGCCGGTATCCAGGTTTCGATGAAGCGCATGGCTGTGCACTCAATCGGTTGCGGTCTTGATCAGCGCGAGCGCCGGCAAGAGGTCGAGATGGGTCCGGTTGCGCAGCGCGAGCCGCAGGTTGCGCACCGCGAGCCGCGCATGCTCGCGCATGACGGCCTCGGCGCGCGCGCCTTCGCGATTCTCGATCGCGTCAATCACGACGCGATGATGCTCTTGCCCGATGATGAGGATCTGCTGCGCCTCGGGCAGCGCCGATTGCGCCATCACGAAGCCGCTGGGCGAGGCGAACGGCAGCGCGGAGGCGCGGTCGATCTGCCGAATCAACGGCGGGCTGCGCGACAATTCCGTGAGCAGCGCATGAAAGCGCGCATTCAGCGTGACATAGGACGAGAAGGAATCGACCGAGATCGGCACCTGGCGCAGCAATTCGTCGATCGCGGCGAGGCACTCCTTCAGCGGCTCGAGCTCGCGCGCGGAGACGCCGCGCTCGGCGGCGAAACGTGCGGCGAGGCCTTCCAGCGTGCCGCGCAGCTCGATGGAGTCGGAGATGTCGCGCTCCGAGAACGCCTTCACCATGAAGCCGCCGGAGGGGATCGCCTCCAAGAGGCCCTCCTCCTCCAGTCGCACCAGCGCCATGCGCACCGGCGTGCGCGAGGCGCCGGTGGTCTCCACCGCCTGGAGCTCGGAGATGCGTTCGCCCGGACGCAACACGCCCGACAGGATCTGGTCGCGCAGCGCGAGCTGCGCCTTCACGGTCTGCGAGACGGAGCGGTCGACCTCACGTTCGGCCATGTCGGCTATTCCGCGGCCTGGAGATGCTGCGGCGCGTTTTCCTTCGCCACCATGCGATCGATCAGCTTGCGCGTCCACATCGCGCCCGCATCGATGTTGAGATTGTAGAAGATACGATCCGGGTTCTCGTCCATCGCGCGCTGCTGCGCTTCGAGGATCAGCTCGTCCTCGTGAAAGATGCCGGAGACGCCCTCGCGGATCTCGGTGGTGATGCGCTGCTCACTGATGCGATAGTTGCGCACGAACGCCCAGAAATAATGGCAGGTCTTCTCGGTTTCCGGCGTGATGGTGTTGAGCACGAAACCGTTGACGCCCTGTGAGCGGTCGCCTTCCGGCGCGCCGGTGCCGGTCGGCGCCACGCCGACGTCGATGGCGATGGTGCACGGGGCTTCGAAGCGGATGATCTGCCAGCGGTCGACGAGACCGGGCTTGCCGAGTTGCTTGGCCCAGAACGGCGGCGGCTCGATGCCGCGCATCCAGCGCGTCACGGTCACCGTCTTCTCGCCATGGGTGACGTCGAACGGCGCCTCAGCCACCGCATCGTTACCGATGGAAGAGCCGTGCACAAAAGTCTCGTGGGTGAGATCCATGAGATTGTCGAGCACGAGGCGGTAGTCGCATTTGACGTGGATGGTCTTGCCGTCGCCAGCCCAGGCCGGATCGTGATTCCAGTGCATGTCCGGAACCAGCGCGGGATCGGCCAGCGCGGGATCACCCATCCAGAGCCAGATGTAGCGGTGACGCTCGACCACCGGATAGGCCCGGACACAGGCGGACGGATTGATGGTCTCCTGCGAGGGCATGAAGGTGCAGCGCCCTTGCGCGTTGTACTTCAGGCCGTGATAGCCGCAGATGACGGTGTCGCCTTCGAGCCGTCCCTTGGACAGCGGCACCAGGCGATGCCAGCAGGCATCCTCCAGCGCGGCCACCGAGCCGTCGGCCTTACGGTACATCACGACATGCTTGCCGCAGATCGTGCGCGGCAACAGCGCCGGCTTCACCTCGGCATCCCATGCCGCAGCGTACCAGGCGTTCATCGGGAAGGGCTTTGTCATCGGTCTCACTCCCACGGCTCATGAATACGTTATGTATACAATAGCAGTCGACCAGAAACGTTCAAGCTAAAACTAACCTACTATAATACCTTTATCAGTGAAGCTGTATACATATCTGGCCGGAGGTCTATTTTCCGCGAAGAGAGCAATAACCGCGTGAGGCGCCCTCTTACCCTCCCCTTGGAGGGGAGGGTCGCTTCGCATGGAGCGAAGCGGAATGCGGAGCGGGGTGGGATGATCTCTCCACACGGGCACTACCCAAGAGGAAAGATCACCCCACCCCGCTCGCGCTACGCGCGATCGACCCTCCCCCTCCAGGGGAGGGTAAGAGAGCGTCCGCCGCCACAAGATGCCTTACGTCTCGAACACCCTCGCCAGGCCGGCCCTAGCCTCCTCCTGAATCCGCGTCAGGTGCGCGGTGCTGCGGAAGCTCTCGGCGTAGATCTTGTAGACGTCCTCCGTCCCCGAGGGCCTTGCTGCGAACCAGCCGAAATCGGTCTCGACCTTGATGCCACCGAACGGCTGGCCGTTGCCGGGCGCCTTGCTCAGGGTGGCCCGGACGGGGTCGCCGGCGAGATCTTTCAGGCCAAGTTGCTCGGGCGTGACCGATTTCAGGATGGTCTTCTGCGGCCCGGTGGCCGCGACGTCGGTACGCGCGTAATGGGGCACGCCGAACTCGGCGGTGAGGTCGCCAAAGAGCTGGCTGGGGTCACGGCCGGTCCGGGCCATGATCTCGGCAGCAAGCAGACCGAGAATGACGCCGTCCTTGTCGGTGGTCCAGACCGTGCCGTCCCGGCGCAGGAACGAGGCCCCCGCGCTCTCCTCGCCGCCGAAGCCGAAGCCGCCGGTGAGGAGGCCGTCGACGAACCATTTGAAGCCGACCGGCGTCTCGATCAGCTTGCGGCCGAGCTTTTTCGCAACGCGATCGATAATCGAGCTCGACACCACGGTCTTGCCGATCGCGGCATCCTTGCCCCAGTCCGGACGGTGCGCGAACAGATAGGAGATCGCGGTCGCAAGATAATGGTTCGGATTCATCAGGCCGCCGGTCCGCGTCACGATGCCGTGGCGATCCGCGTCGGTGTCGTTGGCAAAGGCGACGTCGAAGCGGTCGCGCATCCCGATCAGGCTCGCCATCGCATAAGGCGAGGAGCAGTCCATACGAATCTTGCCGTCCCAGTCCACCGTCATGAAGCGGAAGGTCGGATCGATCGCCTCGTTCACGACGGTGGCCTTGAGGCCGTAGCGATCGATGATCGGATGCCAGTAATGCACGGCGGCACCGCCGAGCGGATCGATGCCGATCGTGACGCCGGCGGACTTGACCACGTCGAGATCGACGACATTGCCGAGATCGGCAACATAAGGTGTGATGAAATCGTAGGCGTGGACTTTCGAAGACTTGCGCGCCTTGGCGTAGTCGACGCGCTTCACGCTCCTGAGGGCATCGGCGAGATAAGCATTGGCGCGCTTCTCGACCACGCCGGTGACGTCGGCGTCGGCGGGGCCGCCATGCGGCGGGTTGTATTTGTAGCCGCCGTCTTCCGGGGGATTGTGCGAGGGCGTGATCACGACGCCATCGGCGAGGCCGCTCGTACGCCCCATGTTGTAGGTCAGGATCGCGTGCGAGATCACCGGCGTCGGCGTGTAGCCGCCGTCCTTGTCGATCATGACATCGACATCGTTGGCCGCGAACACCTCGACGGCGCTCGTGAGCGCGGGCTCTGCCAGCGCATGGGTATCGATGCCGATGAAGAGCGGGCCCGTCAGCCCCTTTTCTCGGCGGTAATCACAAATCGCCTGCGTGGTCGCGACGATGTGGCCCTCGTTGAAGGTGTTCTTGAACGATGTGCCGCGATGACCCGAGGTGCCGAACGCGACCCGTTGCGCGGGGTCGGCCGCGTCGGGCTTGCCGGCGAAATAGGCGGTCACCAGCCGCGGAATATTGGTGAGCGCGTCCGGCGAGGCCTGCTTGCCCGCCGCGGGATCAACATTAGCCACTGAAATACCTCGTCCTGTCGCAAGCGATCGCGGGATACAATAGCACCGACCGGCACCCCGCCAAGGGCACAACACGCGCGAAGGAGGGGGCGTTCCTTCCGCCGGCTGCGCCTCACATTCGGGTGTCGTTCTGGTGAAACCGGCCCATAGAACGACGCCATCTGCGCATCTCGGTGACGGAAGGCCAGCCAACCTAATCACCTCGCAGCTTGCCCCGCCGCGAGTTTCGCATCTAGTGTGCGTCGCAAGAGGCTGTATCTGGAGGAGCGCCATGGAGGTCATACTGCTCGGCACCGGCGGCCCACGCCCCGATCCGCGCCGGATGGCGACGACCACGCTGATCAGGCTCGGCGACCAAAACATCCTGATCGACGCCGGCCGCGGCGTTATGGTGCAGCTCAGCAAGGCTGGCGTGCCGCTCGGCGCCATCAACACGGTCTTCCTCACCCATCACCATTTCGACCACATCGGCGATCTCTACGACGTGATGCTGAATTCGTGGATGCATGGACGCAAGGACGAGCTGCGCATCTATGGCCCGCCGGATACCGAACGACTGGTCAACACGCTGATCACGCAGGTCTACGACAAGGACATCATCTGGCGGGATCGGGGCGAGCCGACCTTCGGCGGCTGGAAACCGGTGGTCGCAACGGACATCGTGCCGGGTCCGGTTCTCGACACCGGCCGCTGGAAGATCAGCGCCGAACTCGTCTCGCATGGCGACGGTCTCGACATGCCGCCTGGCTTCCTCCAACGCTGGATGTGCGTCGGCTACCGCTTCGAGGCGGAAGGCAAGGTCATTGCGATTTCCGGCGACACCGTCCCCTGCCCCGGCCTCGAGCGATTGGCGGAGGGAGCCGACCTGCTCGTTCAGTGCTGCTTCCTCGCAACGCCGGAGATCAGCAACGAGCACCTGCGCCGGCTTGCGAAATTCACGATCGCCTGCGGCGATACGGTCGGAAAAGTCGCAGCCAAGGCCGGCGTCAAGAAGCTCGCGCTGACCCATCACCGGCCGCGCACTGACGATGCCATGCTGAGCGCGCTGCTCAACGATGTCCGGCAGGACTACTCAGGTCCTGTCGTGCTCGGCGAGGACCTCACGCGGATCGAGCTCTGAGCGCGGTCTCAGGACGATCCGGCTTCGATCCGAAACGACAAGCACTCTTGCGCACCCGGCGCGATATGCATCAGGCCGGGCTTTTCGGTGAACTCGCCGTCGAAGCCGGTGGGGCTGGCATGGCCGCGCCAGGGCTCGATGCAGAGGAACGGCGCGCCCGACGGTTTCGACCAGACGCCGAGTTCGCGAAAGCCGCGCCAGGACATTTTCAGGCAGGGCCCGGTTGCTGCGCCCTGCCCGGCGCCATAGCGGACCGAATTGCTCTCGATGCGGTCGAAGATGATGGCGTCATCCACGAACAGGGCTTCGGACAGGCGCAGCGCTCTATTCTTGACCGGGCTCGGCTCCGTTGCCGCGCGCAGCAAGCCGCCGTCGAGACGGCGGACGGGAGCCGATTCCGCGTTTGCAAAGGTCAGCGCGTAGCTCTCCTTCGCTCGTCCGGCTTGGAGCGGCCAGTTGAAGGCGGGATGGCCACCGAGCGAAGCCGGCAATGTCTCCTTGCCGGTATTGGCGATCGTGAACGTCAGATCAAGGCCGGAATCGTCGATCGCATAGGCAGCGGTGAGCCGGAATGCGAACGGATAGAGCGCGCGCGTCGCCTCGCTGTCTTCGAGCACCAGCGTGCAGCGGCCCTCGCCGCGTTCTGTCCACGCGAAACGGCTGTCGCGTGCAAAGCCGTGCTGGGTCATCCGATAGGTCTTGCCCCGGTGCCGCAATTCGTCGTTGGCGAGGCGCCCGACGATCGGAAACAACAGCGGCGCATGGCGCGGCCATTCTGGCCCCGCTTGCCAGACGAATTCGATGCCGCCGCCGTCCTTGAGCGAGCACAGTTCGGCGCCATGCGCCTTGACGGTCGCGCTGAGCCGGCCGCTCCGAACGGTGTGGGCATCATCGCTCATGTGCGACATCTACACCGCGATCTCATATGCAGCAAGGCGGCGCCGGCAGAGGTGTGACGGTCATCGATGGCGCTTGCTTGCGCAGAGCGTTGAAATGTAAAAGAAAATTTTGGTTCGTTCTGTGGACCATCGCTCGACAGCGCGGCGACGCGCAGCAAATCGCATGATCAGCGCCTGGGTTGTCACGCCGTCGGACCTTCAGAGCCGTCGCGCTAGGCGGGATACAAAAGTAAGCCGCCGAGGTCCGCAACGCCCTCGACTTTGCCACAGGACTGAGGCGCAGCCGCGAACTCGAGCACCGAACACACCTTTGACCCGCAGTCCCAGATGTCCCAGCAGGGAGTCCTCTTAGGACGATGCGACCGGTTTAGACTCAGCACGACGGGATACCCCAGCGCCGGTGAGCTCGTCGGAATTGGAGTTGCGCAACAGGAACAACGACCTCCAGTCCCCCTGATGCCCGAATTCGATATAGCGATAGCTCAGGGCACTTAGCAGGATCGTTATTGCAAGATACGGAAATGAAAGTCGAAGCGTGTCTTGGAACGGAGACGTATCGGGCGGGATCATTTCAACCATGATGATCGAATGCCACGCATAGATGCTGTAGCACATGCATCCGACGATTTGAATGGGCCATGCCTCGAACAAGCGATTTGCGGACCATGCCCCGCACAACACCGCCAGCAGCACCATGGCAAACCCGGCGCAAAAGATCGTGGCGTAGAGAATGCTCACAGCCCAGGGGCCGTTATCCTTGAGATATATGGCGGCGATCATCAGCAGCAGTCCGGGCAGCAGCCCCCGCGACTGAAATCTCCTAAGTGAAACGCTGTCCCTGGACTTGACGTAGAGATCGCAAACCAGCATTCCGAAAATGAACTGGTAACACGACCCAAATATTCCGCCCACAAACGGGCGAAACATCCCAATCCGATCCACCGCGATAAGATGCCCAGCCATCACAAAAGCTGAGCAGATGACGACGCTCAACAGCAACAGCCTTCGAAGGCCGAAGCGCGCGATCAGAAGAATCAGCAGCGGAAATAAAAGGCTGAACCAGATTTCAACGCCTACGGACCACAATACGGGATTGGAGGGGGGCATAAACCCGTGCGGCACAAAAATGAAGAGCGTAGATAGCAGTCCGCCGAGCTCCAGATACCACGCGTGCGACCCAGCGGGTGACTTGGCATGGAGTGCAACCGTCACGAGGACAACCGTATAGTAAAGTGGAAGCAATCGGGCTGCGCGATGCCAATAGAAATGCGGGAAGTCGGCAAGCCGATCGATGGCCCGCTTCTTGGTGCGATAGGGCAGGTACAGAACGAATCCGGAGAGCACAAAAAAAATATTTACGCCCAAGAAGCCGTGCTTTGCGACAATGGCCAGGAGACCATTCGGATCAAGTTCGCCGGGAAACGCCGGCGCGCTGGATGTAAACGGAACAAGCAAGTGAAAGAGGATCACCATCAGGATGGCGAGTCCGCGAAAACCGTTGACCGCCCCGATCTTCTGCGCGCGACTACCGGCTATGATGGTGGAACCTGGGGATTGTAACGACAAGATGGCGATCTCGGTATTCTGGTTGCCTGTTGCGATGCTCGCTACGTTGAGCGACCTGTCAATCGATGGCTGTCGCATCACTCTCGACGCGTGCGATGCCAAACTGGGGGCGCGTTAACCAGCAACTTGGCGCCTCGGCGGATCACAGCGAATATCTCGTATCGCGAACACCTCACCACTCGTTGGAAGCGATCCTCAGGCGAGCGCAGCCTCACCCGGACACGCCGAACGACGTGCCTTCAAATCGTCAATTACGGCATCTATCAACTACGGGATATGGACGGTAGCAGGTTAACTCTGAGGCAGAATTATGAGTGGGCGCGTATAGTTTGATGGTTGGGCTCCTCATCATATTTGTTCTGCTCGCGATTGGCTTCGCGGCCGGCTACGGCACGCGTGAGCTGATCTCTCGTAAGCGGCACGCCGAGTACCTGAACTTGCAGCCCTACGTTTCGCCCGAGCTCAGAACCAGGCGACCATCTTCGGATGAAAGCACCAGGACGCGATACGCCACACCTCAACCCACAATGACTGAGCAGACGAACTATGACATGCCTCAGTCGCTTAAACCCGTATCCATTCGGGAGCCGAAGCCAGCGAAATCCGCGCCTGCCGGCGCAAGCTTGCGTCTGATCGAGCCGCATTCCTCTGAGCCCGATACCGGATCTTTGCAGTCCGTGGACATTGAGCAGAGCCTCGAAGAACTAGTCGGGCTCCTGCTGCGTAAAAAGCAGGGGGGCTAGGACCGGTCTCCTCCGGGGCGCCTTGCTCACAAGCCTCTTGCCGCATTTGCGAGTCCGCCAGTTGCGGAGGTCGAGCACACCGGGGGAAAGTAAACCCCTGGAACCGAAAGCACCAAGTTGTCAGCAGGAGAACTCCGGAATCCAGGGGATCGCGCCGACGACCGAGCACGTTCCAGAACAGAGCCGCCCGCCCGCAGCGCAGCGGCAGCCGCACCAAAGACTGGCGATGGCCGTACAAAAGTGGTATGTTTTTAGCGCCTCTGTGGCTACAATACGGCCCGTCATGCGTCCGGAACATCTCTGGTGCAAGAGCAGGAGGGCAGATTTTGGTCGTGCTGATGATCGCAAGCGCCGTGGCGGGTGTTCTTCTGGGGCGTTTTCTTCGCGCATACGCTCTTATTCCCGCAACGATGCTGATCCTGGTTGCAGCGTGGTATTTGGGCCTTGAGCAGGGTTTCGCCACGGGCGCGATAGCCTTCGTCGCCAGCGCGGTAATTTTGCAAGTCGTCTATTGCGCGAGCCTGCTGATCTATCTGCTCATCGCGAACCTCTCGGTGCTCGACCAGGTGCAGTCGGAGGCATCACCGCAGATGCCTGAATCGCAAATCGCAGTCTAGTCAGCCCCCTATCATGAGCGGCCAGCGAGAATGTTGTCGCATGGTCGTACATTGTTACATCCTTCTGTAGAAGCTCCGCACCTGCTTAATTGCCATGCAGTTCATCCCGCGGGGCCGCATTCCCGCCGGTGTGCTTGTGAGCGCTTCATTTACGCGGCATTGATCCCGTGCACGCGTTCTGCTCCGCAGAAACCGTTGGCCACAGCTCTAATCTGCTCAATGGCTCGAAAGATCTCCTGCACCAAATTGAATACGCGTGGCGGAGGCTTCTTCTTTGACTTTGATTTCGGCTCCTTGAAACTTCCGCGGAATAGCTGTGTTGCACAAAGCCGACCGGGCAAAATGCCTTTGCACGACACGACGCGCGACAAGCTGGAGCGACACATCAAGTATGCTCAAGACGTTTGGGAATGAAGGGCAATGCAATCAATTTGGAACCGACGCGACGCCGCCGGCCGATATTCCTCTTGCAAAGAAGAAGCGCCTATTTGTAGCTCGCCACGCACTTATGAGGCTAGATCAACCCGCTGAGACAACGTGACCGTCCATAGCACCTATATTCGCCGTCTTTATCGTAGATAATGCAGATGTGATCGGTTGGCTGGAAAATCTAAAATGGAATTGCCGGCGAGAGCAGCGGCGGGCGGCAATGGCGCGCAGAACGCGTTACAAGAGTCGATCGTAACGGGTCAAGCGGCTGTCGCACTTTTGACGCCAACGCGATCACGGACCAAGCAGCGCCCCGATCCGGTCATTCACCGGATTGATACCCGGCCCCTCGACTTCGGCGTCGATGAGATCGTAGCTGTCGGCAAGCTCCGCAACGAGATGCTGCGATTACCCGATTTCCTGCGCCATCATCGCCGGCTCGGAGTCGGACGTTTCCTCGCGATCGATGACCGTTCGGACGACGGCACGCGAGCATTCCTGCTCGATCAGCCGGATGTTCACGTGTTCGAGATTCGGGAGCCTTTTGCAGAATCAAGTGGTGGTGCGCGTTGGACCAGCGCCGTGCTCGACCAATTCGCGCCAGGACGGTGGGCGCTGACGCTCGACGCAGACGAACTCTTCGTCTACCCCGGCTGCGAACGTTTTGATCTTCGATGGTTGTGCCGTTATCTGGAGAGCACCGGCGCTGATTGCATGACCGCGGAAATGGTCGATATGTATCCACGCTGGCTCGGCGGTCCGGAGCGCTACCATGCCGGCGAGAGCCTCATCGCTTTCTCCCCCTACTTCGATTCCGACACCTATGTGAAGCGCCGTCGGCGCGGCTTTCCGACCAACTACCTGGTGGGTGGTGCGCGAGCGAGGCTGTTTTATGACGAACCGATGCCGCCAAAGATCGCTCTTTACGACGCACTTGTACAGTTGCTTGAGCCATACGGGCTGGCGCGGCTGCTGCCTGCAGTTAACATAACGCGCTGGCAGCCACCGCTGCTCACTAAAGTGCCGCTCGCCCGATGGTCGCCCGGCCGTCGCTATATCGCCGCCGGTCACCTGATGGCCCCACCAGGCAAGGCAAGCGACGTCACAGGCGCCCTGCTCCATTTCAAATTTCTTCACGACTTCACCGATAAGGTCGCAATCGCGGTCCGTGAGGGGAACTACTATCTCGGCTCGGTCGAGTATCAACGCTACGCGGAGCGGCTCGATCAGAATCCGTCATTCGAGCTCATCTATCCCAATAGCCTGATCTACCAATCATCAGACGATCTTGTCCGTTGCGGTCTGATGCGTCTCTCCCCGGCCTACCAGGCCGCGACGCGACAACCCTGACACCGCTTTCTGCACAGGAGGCGCGCTGGAGCCTTCCTCCAATCGTTACCGGACCCCGTCGTTGTGCTTGATGTGTTCGTCGGAAGGACCGACCGATATCTGCTGTTCTGGAGCATTGATTTCATCGATCCGCTTGCGGCCGAGAAGCCGAAGGAGAAGCTTCCTTCCGCGCACCAGCACTGGATAAATTGCCCTTGCGAGGCGGGGCCGGGAGAACACGAGCCGATTGAGGCGATTGAAGACGGTCGCCTCCCCGGCAAGCGTTGCCAGCAGATGCATTGCAGCGGCCCCATAGTAGTGCCGCCCACGCCAGCGAACCACCATGCCTTCATTGAGATCGAGGTTGCGCGCGCGGATATCGCGCACGATTGGATGCTCCGAACGCGCGTCGATCAGGTGAATGCGCTGCCCACGCTCCCGCAACTGGTACAGCAGAACATAGCGGCTGCATAACGGGCATTCGCCGTCATAGACCACCCAGATATCGTCATCACTATGGGTCAATTCGATAGTCCGTTCGCTTCCGAACGTCGCGCACAAGCTTGCCCTCCGCCAGGCCGAGGCATACTGAGTCCACCACATAGTGATAGGCGACAATATCGTCCATGGTCAGCTTGTTGAATTCGCCGTACAGCCATGGATTGGACAGCATGTGGTGCGGATAGGCATAAAAACTGTTGTTATCCTTCACCCAGGGATAGACACGGAAAAAGCGATCCGTCTCGCGGACCATTTTTTCCACGGCCTCCATGGCTACGCCTGTGTCCTGACGCGGAAGGATCTCCGGGCCGCAGGTGGTCGCGTCGTGCCAAGTCGCAAGATCGTGGTTGTTGCCGCCAACGCGAGCCCGGAAATGATTCTCAGGGATGTACATGGTTCCGGTCCCGATCATGTACGAGTAGATGCCGAAATACGTGGAAGGCGCGAGAACCTGGCGACCATCGCGGGTCTCGACGAAAAGCCGCGGGCTTGCCAGCTTCGGCCCGTCCAGCCATCCAAGGTAATTGGTGTAGAAGAAGAACCGGCCACAAATGACGGTCACGACCATCACAACCTTCATCGCCGGGGTGAACCCATCGCGCGGCAGCGTGCGTGCCGCGGCTACGATGAACAGGTTGAGCGCAATCCAGAAGAAGAACAGAGCCCCCAGTGTGAAGTACACGCCGATGTGGAAGATGTCGAACAGCAGGCAGAAAAACGACAGCGCGCGCGTCGAGATCGCAGCCAAGGGCGACAGGAGCTGGGCACCCAGCACGAAGACGTTGAAGATCAGCTGGTTGCTCACGATCGCGTCCCAGATAGTCTGCAACGCGCCCGGCCATAGGCCGAGCGGGGCGTCGCCGCGTTCGAGACCCATCAGGATTGAGGTTTGCGTGGGATTTGCGAGCAGCCAGGTCCATGGCTTCTCGCCACCAGCCTGCAGCTTTGCGATTCCCGACCAGAAATAGCTGCCGAGATGCGCCCCGACGGCGCACGCCCAAATCAAGCCATAGGCGCGATCGCGAAGCTGCTTCACGTTATCTGCAGAAGCGAACAGAGTTCGCAGCCACGGCACGCGATCCATCACCCAGGCGCTGGTGAGGACGATCGTGCCGAGCACGCCAAGGACGGCGAAGTTACCGACGTCGAGCATCCCGAGATAATCGGTCTCGGTCACGAAGATGCCGGACACGACGCTCACCATTTCGCGCCATGCATGGTAAAAATAGAACAGCGGCACCAGAAATGAAGGACGCCAGATCGCGGCTATTCCTGCCACAACCGCAAGCACTGCACCGTAGCGGAAGAACAGAATTTTGTCGCTCGAACCGAACAGGATGTTGGGGGGCCCTGCGAAAGGCCCCAATGAATCGAACAGCAACTGCACGAAAATCGTCATTCCGATCGCGAGGGCGGTGATACGCAATGGCGGCGAGAAATCACGATAGCGAATGGAGCTGAAGGCGAGCGCGCCGGCAAATGCCAAGCAAACCAGCACCAAAGCGTAAATGTCAGACCAGCGCGCCAGGTGCGTGACGGCCCGCCGCGAAATCGCAGAAAGAATGACGGCTACTGCAAGAAGGAAGAGAGGTCCCGCGAGCGACGAGACGCTAGACCGCGCTCCTTGCTGTGATGCAACGGTATACAACGCCATCCCGTCTGGGACCTCCGGAGCTTCGCCCAACCGAACATTATAGAATCACTAGCCATCTGCAAGCATCGCAAGCGCAGCTCGTCCTTCTCCCGGTGCGAGTGCCAACGAAATCATCCCGCGGGAACCTCAACACTGCGAATTGAATATGACAAACTGCGGGCATTGATGTGACCACAAGTGTCCACGTCGACATTGGTGACGGTCAGACCATCGTTTGAAAACAGTTTCGACCCAGCTCCGCTGATCCCACATCGCCCGATCACGTCTTCCGTTCATGTCAGGGCCAAGCTATAAGCCGGAGACGATCGGAACCGCCATCGTTCAGCGCACTGGATTTCCCGAGGCACTTGCTGGCAGGCGCAAGACCGCGCAAGACTGTTTGAGATCGCAGGGTGAGCTCGTTGGACAAAGACAGCAAGTCACGGGCCGTAACCAACATCCTCATAACGGGCGGATCCCAGGCCTGGAAACTCTCGGCCGGTTTTGTCTTGACGATATTCTCGACGCGAAATCTTGCCCCGTCCGACTTCGGCGTGCTGGCCATGTCTGCGACCGCTGCAACGTTCCTCGGACTCCTCAAGGACGTCGGCGTTGGACAGGCCATCATTCAACGCACGGAGATCGCCAAGGGTCAGATCGATGCGCTGTTCTGGTTGTCGGTGCTCGCTTCCGCGGCATCTGCTCTCGTTCTGGCGTTGAGCGCGCATCCGGTTGCGCTGTTTTACGACGATACGAGGCTTCAACAGCTCATGATCGCAATTGCCGGCCTAAGCTTCATTGCCGGCCTTGCGACCGTTCCGGCGGCGCTACTTGCCAGAGAGTCCCGGTTCAAGGCTCTGGCAATCCTGGATGTCGCCGCGACAACCGCTTCCGTTGTCGCGGGGATCGTCGCCGTAATCATCTTGAGAGACTATTGGGCACTTTATCTGTCCACGCTCGTTCTCACGCTCATTTCGACAGTCGGGATCTGGGCCTATTCTGGCTATCGCCCTGGATATCCCCATCTGGACAGCGAGACGCGACACATGGCGCGATTTGGCCTGCACGTGTCAGGGTTCAATCTGGTCAACTATCTCTCGAGAAATGCGGACAACATTCTCATCGGCAAATTTCGAGGCGGCGACGAACTCGGAATGTACGATCGGGCCTATAAGCTGTTGCTGCTGCCGATCGTCCAATTACATAACCCCATCGGCCAGGTGATTGTCCCGCTGCTTTCGCGACTTCGTTTCGATAAGGAGAGATATCTGAGCACCTACAACGATGCCCTGTCCATGGTTATGCTCATATGTCAGCCGGGCATCGTCTTCGCCATCCTGCTCTCGGAGCCGCTCTTCAGAGTTCTCCTCGGCGAGCATTGGGTGGGTGCAGCCCCGATTTTTTCCTGGCTTGGCGTTGCGGGCTTGATCCAGGTCGCGACCGCGACGGCAGCTTGGCTGTTCCTCAGTGAAGGCCGTGGCCAGGAGTACTTCAGGCTCGGCGTTTGGACCGCCCTGATCAACGTGACCTCATTCCTCGCCGGTCTTCCCTGGGGCGCGCTTGGAATCGCCGCAGCGTATACGCTGGTGAACTGCACCGTCGTGCTGCCGCTTTATGCGATATCGATCGGTCGTCATGGCCCTGTGACGACAAGGAACCTGATCAAGACGACTGTCCCGCATTGGATCGGTTGTGCCGTTGCGGCGACCGTCACAAGGATTTCGATCATCTCATTGCTGGATGGAAACTCATTCGCTGGGCTGGTTACGCTGCTGGCGCTTGCCTATGCATCATATCTCCTCGCCATGTCCTTCTTCGCGCAGAAACGGGCACTTGCAAAACGCGTATTGCGCAACGTCTTTCGAAAGGCAAAGACCTTCGTCGTCCGTGAAGAACCTCCAAGCGGTTGATCAAGAATCAGTTTTCGGGGCGAGAAGGTCTTGGGGATTGCAAACTTTCGGGCTTTGACGGCCCAAAAG
>NZ_JADPKH010000104.1:0-1548 GCF_023073835.1 Bradyrhizobium sp. 153
CTTTCAATTACCCACATTTGACGTCGGATTTGAACGCCGCGCCGCAGGCGAAATCTTGAATCGGAAGAATCTGTTGTGATTCGTTGTTGAGCACCTGATTCGGACGCGTGGGGTGCTCGATGGGCTTGGTGAAGGAACGCGCGGAGGCGCGTGCTCAGCGATTGACGACCGGTATTGAGACGTGGGTTGATCGGGAAGCTGCGGGATGCGAGTTTAAGGATGAGCGGCTTGGCCGCCGGTTCTGCAAACTGCTCGCACAAATCGGGAGCGACATGGGACAAAGCATCCCGCTGGTTTGTCAGGACTGGGCCAACACGAAGGCCGCCTATCGCTTCTTCTCCAACGAACGGGTCAACGAGGCGGATATTCTTTGCGGTCATTTCGAGGCGACACGCGGGCGCGTAACGGCGACGAAGGGACCGATCCTCGTTCTCCATGACACGACGGAATTCAGCTTCAAGCGCGAGAAGCCGGATTTGATTGGCTTTACGCGCAAGACGGCCGGGCGCACACAGTGCGGCATCCTGATGCATTCGAGCCTCGCCGTGACGACCGAGGGGCTTCCGCTCGGACTGGCGGCAATTAAGTTTTGGACGCGCAAGAAGTTCAAGGGGACGACGGCGCTGAAGCGGAAGATCAATCCGACGCGTGTTCCGATCGAGCAGAAGGAGAGTATCCGCTGGCTGGAGGCAATCGACCGACCTTCTCGCTACCCCTGGACGATGCGTTCATATTGGTGATCGCGAGAGCGATATCTATGAGCTGTTTTGCCTGGCCGAGGAGGTTGGAACACACTTCTTGGTACGAACCTGTGTTGATCGGCTTGCCGGGGACGGCAATCATACAATTGCCGACGAAATGGACGAGGTTACGGTCAAAGGCCTACATCGGATCAAGGTCAAGGACGACAAAGGCGATCCGGATGAAGCGCTTCTCGAAATTCGTTTCCGCAAGCTTCGAATTCTGCCGCCGATCGGTAAGCAGAAGCAATATCCCGCACTCACTCTGACCGTGATCCATGCTCAAGAGCGGGGAACGCCGAAGCGGCGAAAGAAGATCGAGTGGAAGCTCCTCACCGATCTCTCGGTCCAATCGCGCAAGGACGCCGTCGAGAAGATCGAATGGTACGCGTTGAGGTGGAAGATCGAAGTCTTCCATAAGGTCCTCAAATCAGGCTGCAAGGCGGAGGACTCGAAATTGCGAACCGCTGAGCGTCTGGTCAATCTGATCGCTGTTTTTTGCATTGTAAGTTGGCGCGTCTTCTGGATGACGATGCTCAATCGTTCCTCGCCGAATGCCCTACCGCAGACGGCGCTGACAGATCCCGAACTCAGGCTTCTTGATCATTTGGTGAAAGACAGGGGTGGCGATCGCCCTCGACGAAGCACGCTCTCGCACTATGTCGTCAAGATCGCGCGGCTCGGAGGATATTTGGCCCGAGCCAACGATCCGCCTCCAGGAAATACCGTGATCTGGCGCGGACTATCGCGGCTGACTGACATCGAACTGGGAGCCGCGATCGAGGCAAAGATTATGGGTAATTGAAAG
>NZ_JADPKH010000034.1:0-524 GCF_023073835.1 Bradyrhizobium sp. 153
TTTTTGCTGTCCAATCCCATCTCAAACCTCCGTCCAACCCGGAGGCTTCTTCGCACAGCTATCCCGATCCCGAACCAAGGGCTCCGGCTAAGCGCTTACGTTTTTTTGAAGCTCAGCCCTTCGGCGTGAACGAACGTCCACACCGCCCGCACGTCTGTCTTGATCCCGCGAGCAGCCAGTTCCTCCGTATCCATTCGGCGTAGGCCGCAGGATCACCGCTTCAGCAGTCCAGGGTTTTCCTTGTAGAACTTAATAAGCTCGATCACGTTGTCGATGCCGAAGTCGGTGAACGCCTGAACGCCGTCTTCTCCGACGCCATAGACCCAGATGAAGCCATCCTCGATCTCCATCTCGTTGGCGATGTCCCACAGCCAATCTTCGTCTTCGCCGAGGTCTTTGGCGACCTTGGTGATGGTGGTGACGTGATGGACCTTGTTGACGTGGGTGGTCATGCCGCCGCTCGAGCGGAGAGCGCAGATGCTGGCGTCCAATTCCAGGGCAGAAGTTCGTCCAGCCGATGAGCC
>NZ_JADPKH010000093.1:0-1542 GCF_023073835.1 Bradyrhizobium sp. 153
GTCGTCCGTGAAGAACCCTGAATTCAGGCTGGATTGATTTGGGGTCGGGCGAAGAGGATGGCCAGGATTTGCCACAACGAGAGCCTGAGCCAGCAGATCAGGCGGCGGAAGTTGTAGCCGACGGCGGCGAGGACGGCGTTGCTGGCGTCGCCCTCGCGATGCCAGAGATAATTGCGGCCCATTCGATGCTCGGATTTGAGATGGCCGATGACCGGTTCGACGGCGGACCGCCTTCGCAGCTCGCGCGTGATCTGTGGCGTCACCCGCCGCTTCTGCCCTGACGTGAACACCCTGAACTTGTAATCGGGTGGGGCATTGTGGCCGCGATAGCCCTTGTCGGCGAGGAGGCGCTCGAGGGTATTGCCGATGAGGGCTTCCATGTCCGGGATGACGGTTGCGAGCGTATGCCCGTCATAGGGGTTGCCGGGCAGCGCCTTCACGTGGGTCACGAATTGACCGCCTTTGGCGTGCGCCAGCGTCGTTGCAACCGAGACTTTGACGCCGAACTCGTAAGGCCGGTGGGCCTTGCCCTTGCCGATGCACTCCACCTCGGGCGCGTGCAGCGAATAGACCTTGGGTCCACGCCGGTGCTGCTTCTGCTCCAGCACGCGTCGCGCCCGCGCCAGCATGCGCTCCAGCACGATCCCGGCAAGCAAGTCGGCGTTGCCCCCGAGTTTGCGGCCGATGTCGCGGATAATGCGGCCGAGATAGGTCTTGAGCTTCTTCAAGGCCCTGTTGGCACGCTTGAACTGCTTGGCGTGGGCATAGCGCTGATGCTTGATCAGCGCGAACTTGCCCACCCTGGCATAGGACTGGCGCAGCTTGACGCCGTACCTCTTGGCCAGCCGCACCAGGATCTCGCGGGCGCGGTTCAGCAGCCGCGCATCGGTGGGGAACATCACGTTCTTGGGCTGCACCGTCGTGTCGACGATGACGCGATTGAGATCGGACGGCTTGAGCGCCTCGGTCTTGGTGGCAACCGAAAGGCTCTCCTGCAGCAAAGCCTGCAGCTTCTCCTCGCCCATCCGCTGGCGCCAGCGCGTCAGCGAAGAGCGATCGAACACCAATCGGTGCTGGAAGAACTCCTCGCCGCAGAAGAACTGGTAATAGGGGTTCTCCACCCAGCGCTCGCACAGGACCTCGTCGGAGAGGTCGTAGGTGTGCTTGAGGATCGCCAGCCCCGCCATCAGCCGCGTCGGCAATGGCGGCCGGCCCGGCTTGTCCTCGTAGACCGCCCCGAACCGCTGCTCCAGGAACGACCAGTCGATTGTCCCCGCCAGCTTCACCAGCGGGTGCCCCATATCGATGATCGCGTCCAGCCGCGAGCGCAGAAGATCGGTTTGTCCCGTCCCGCGTCGTTCCTTTGGTCGCATCGCTCCCTCCGATGCGACGACGGAATCACGACTCGTGATTCGACGGAATCCTCAAAAATGAAACTGCAAGCTTTTGGGCCGTCAAAGCCCGAAAGTTTGCAATCCCCAAGACCTTCTCGCCCCGAAAACTGATTCTTGATCAACCGCTTGGAGGTTCTTCACGGACGAC
>NZ_JADPKH010000040.1:0-1511 GCF_023073835.1 Bradyrhizobium sp. 153
CGATTCTGTTGAAAAAGGCAGCTGTTGCGACGCAGAGATATCAGTGATTCAGTCTGTCTAATTGGCAGGACTGAAGATCATGATGGGGCATCGGCAAGTCGAACAGACCGCGTTGTTCTATGAGTTCTCGCTCGAAAGACATATCCCGACTGATCACTTGCTGCGGTTGATTGACAGGTTTGTCGATCTTGAACAGGTCCGGCGGGACCTGGCGCCTTTCTACAGCAGCATCGGTCGGCCTTCGATCGATCCCGAGCTGATGATCCGGATGCTCTTGATCGGTTACTGCTTCGGCATTCGATCGGAGCGGCGCCTGTGCGATGAGGTTCACCTCAATCTGGCCTACCGGTGGTTCTGCCGGCTCGGTCTGGATGGGACGGTGCCGGATCACTCGACGTTTTCCAAGAACAGGCACGGCCGCTTCCGGCAGAGCGACCTCTTCCGTCGCGTGTTCGAGAGCGTGCTGCGCCGCTGCATCGAGGAACGACTGGTCGGCGGTGAGGGATTTGCAGTCGATGCGAGCCTAATCAAGGCCGATGCCAATCGGCAGAAGGGGATCGAAGGCGATAAGGGACTTCCGCCGGAGGCTGCCAGCCGAGCAATCGATGAGTATCTGGCTGTCCTTGATGATGCCGCTTTCGGAGCCGCGACCGAGGTTACTCCGAAGTTCGTATCGCCTTCCGATCCGGCGGCGCGCTGGACCGGCGCGCACGGCGGCCAAGCGTTTTTCGCCTATTCGACGAACTATCTGGTCGACATCGAGAACGCGATCATCGTCGATGTTGAGGCAACGACGGCAATCCGGCAGGCGGAGGTATTGGCCGCCAAGCGCATGATTGAGCGCTCGCTGGAGCGGTTTGATCTCTATCCGAGCCGGCTCCTCGGTGACAGCGGCTATGGCTCGGCCGAGATGCTCGCCTGGCTGGTCTATGAGCACGGGATCGAGCCGCACGTTACAGTGTTCGACAAATCGGCCCGCACAGACGGGATCTTCTCGCGCGACGACTTCACCTATGACCATGCTGGGGACATCTATCGTTGCCCTGGTGGCAAAACTCTTACCACGACCGGAACGTTGGTGAATGATGGTGCCACCATGCTTTACCTCGCCAGCAAGCGCGATTGTGATCGATGCGCATTGAAGCCCCGATGCTGCCCCAAGCAGGCTTCACGGAGGGTGCCCCGCTCGATCTACGAGGGCGCCCGCGACATGGCGCGCCAGATCGCGAGATCGTGGGAGGGAGGCACCTCGCGCCGGCTCCGCAAGAAAATCGAGATGTTGTTCGCGCACCTCAAGCGCATTCTCAAGCTCGACCGTTTGCGTTTACGAGGTCCAAACGGCGCGCGCGACGAGTTCATCCTCGCAGCCACCGCCCAAAACCTTCGAAAGATGGCCAAGCTGATCCCGATGCCCACCCCGACGCTCGCATAGGGTCAGTAAGAGCAGTTCCGGCCAAGTCGCGACGGAGCTATTACAACGAAATACTGCCGGCCTTTTTCAACGGAATCGG